>JAQVXN010000001.1 GCA_028709135.1 Bacteroidaceae bacterium
AACATCCAATAAACAATAAATATATTATGTCAAAAAGAAAAAAATTTCTGCTCTCAGAATCGGAAATACCTACAAAGTGGTATAACATTGCTGCCGAGATGAAAAATAAACCTCAGCCAATGATTAGCCCTTTATGAAAGCCTGCTTCTTCCTTTTGCTATCATTCTGGCTGTGCCAGTGGGTATCTTGGGCAGTTTTCTCATGGCACAAGTCTTTGGCTTCCAGAACAACATCTATATGCAAACAGGTATCGTACTCCTCATCGGTCTGCTGGCTAAGACGGGTATTCTAATCACCGAATATGCCGTTTCCCATCGTCGACAGGGCATGGGACTGGTACAGTCAGCTTGTCAGGCAGCACGTGAACGCTTCCGCCCGATACTCATGACCATACTGACGATGATTCTGGGCATGTTGCCACTGATGGTGGCTACAGGAGCTGGAGCTAACGGTAGCCGCTCTCTGGCTTCATGTGTGGTAGGCGGAATGATATTCGGTGTCATCGCTTTACTCTTCCTCGTTCCTGCCTTCTTTATCATCTTCCAGTGGTTACAGGAGCATTTAATGCCGAAAAGACTCATTGACAACAAAGAAATCATTGAACAGAATCATGAATAAAACAATGAAAATAAATAGATATTTCCTGTTAGCATTCTCTCTTCTGATCATTCTGAACAGTTGCTCTACGATGAAACAGTTGAGAGCAGATTATCAGCCACAGCAGATCAACACGGATTCCATTTTAAGGAAGTCTACTCTTGACAGCCTTTCCATCGCTCACCTTTCTGAAGATACCACCGGCCTCATGCATTGGCAGCAGTTCTACAGGGATGTCTCACTACAACGGCTCATCAACGAAGCTTTGGTTCACAATAGTGATCTGGAGATAGCCCGGTTGCGCATCCAGAAAGCAGCCGCCTCACTAAAAGGAGCCAGAGGATTGTTGCAACCTACGGTGAATGTCTCTGAAGATGTAACTGTGAGCCGTTTCAAAGGGGAAAAACTTACAGCCACTTATTCCATAGGGCCAACTGCCAGTTGGGAAATAGACATCTTCAACAGACATGGCAACAATATCAAGGCTGCTGCTGCATCTGTTGAAGAAACGAATGCTTATGCCGAAGCAGTGAAAACGCAACTCATAGCGACTGTTGCCAAGAGTTACTACACACTGGAGTTACTGGATGCTAAAAAAGAGGTTACCGAGAAAACCATCGACAGCTGGCGACAGCAGATAACAGCGGAGCGTGCACTGATGGCAGCAGGTGAAACTGACAACAGCAGCATTTTTCAGACAGAAGCCAGCAAACTGGGTACAGAAACACTTCTTTCAGAGATTCTACAACAGACCGTCGCTACGGAAAACGCGCTTTGTGCTTTGCTCGGTCGCTCGTCAGGAACCATCTACAGAGACAGATTCTCAAATAGTAAGCTTTCTTTGGACCTCATCAGAAATATTCCAGTATCAGCCCTTGCCACCCGACCCGATGTCCGTCAGGCTGAAGCTCAACTCCGACAGGCTTTCTATCAGACACAGGCAGTTCGTTCGGCTTTCTATTCAAGTCTTCGTTTGTCAGGCAATGTCGGCTGGACCAACAATGGTTCTGTAGGCATCACCAATCCGGGTAGCATCATCTGGCAGGCTGCAGCATCGCTTTTGCAACCAATCCTTACCAATGGGCAGAATCGAATGAATCTGAAGATAGCAAAATCAGAACAGCAACAGGCACTCGTCAATTTCCGACAGAAAGTCATCGATGCTGGCAATGAGGTTAACAATGCACTGAATTGTGTTCAGTATTCCGGACAGATCATAGCTTTACTGGAGCAACAGAAAGAAAAACTTCGTCAGACCATTCATGTGGTAGATGCTCAGATGAAGTATGGAGAGGGTAATTCCCTACAGATTCTCATTGCCCGACAATCACTCCTCAATGCAGAAATCAACCTGTTAAACAGTCAGTATAGCCAGATAGAGAGCTATATCTCCCTGTTTCTGGCATTGTGAGAATACCTCAAAATAGGTATTTGTTTACAACAAATAGACTTATTTTATGCCCAAATTCGGTGAGAAATTTTCTCTAAGGAACTTCCAAAGATATGAATATTTCAGTTAAGATTTGGGGTAGGTGGGCTACATGGACCGCTCTGCATATTGACTTAGCCATAAGTATACATAGGTATATATTGCCATAGATATTTTGTATGAGTTTCAAGTAATATATTGTAACATTTAAGAAAGCTGGAAAAAGTCTTGGATATAAACGAAGCGAGAGTGGAAAATGATTCCACAAACTCCGAATTATATATACTTCCATTTGTATTAAAAATTTGCTATGCCCGTTGGCGAAATTGAATTAAGTCGTATTTAATTCTGGCAACGGGCAGACTTAGGCTTCTTAAGGGCCAACTAAATATCCAGAAAGGAGAATTTATCATCCGGTGTATATCCGCTGCGAATTTTCCAATTTTGAGGATAGAGGTTATTGGCGTGTGCTCCCAAATTATTCACAAATCCCAGAGGAACACCTAAAAACGTAAGTAACACGTAACCACGTGGAGTATTTGCAGGCAACATCAGTGACATGCGGCGCAAATACTCCAAGGCTATTTCGCGGTCAATCTCAACTTGTGTAAAGGCTTCCCGATGCAAGGCTGTAGCCAGCGCTAATGCCTGATGAGGTTGAAATTTATTTCCCTTGCAAACAACCACTGGAATGCCGGCAGACAATATGTGAAAATGATTTCCCATCAAGTTCACCACTTCAACTACTGACTTTTCAAGAGCAAATACAGTATTGTCTTTTTCTATCATTACAAAATCTGCGGAATTTCGAAGCCAGTCTTTCATAGGAGCTTGCGAAAACGACAAAAACTTCACGTTCGTTTTTTTAGTCTTTTTCATAGGTTTCCCTTCTGAAGCACTTGCATCGTCCTGTTTGTTTTTGCGCAACAATGCCAAGAAAAAGCCTTCACCTTTCGTGCGGTGAGGCATGAAACGATATACCGGGAAATCATGCTCCGGTAACAAGTTACCGGTCACTTGCCAATCCTCCATAACAGGGATTTTCACCGGTTCGGCGCCCAACGTTTCGCAAAAGTATTTTACGTTGCGTTCGTCTTCTTCCAAATTGTAGGTACACGTACTATATATCATATACCCCCCTTCACGCAGTGCAGGCCAAACTTCTCTCACAATATCCTGCTGACGTTGCGCACATGCTTTCACATTTTGTAAACTCCACTCATCCAAAGCAGGGTTATCCTTACGAAACATTCCCTCGCCGGAACACGGGGCATCTATGGCAATAACATCAAAAAAGTCTTTCAGCGAACCAAAATCACTTGGATAATTATTTGTCACCACCACTTCCGGATGTCCCCATTTCAACATATTCTCCAAAAGTACTTGAGCTCGCAATTTCAAGGGTTCGTTACAGACCAGAACACTTCCAGGCGGTAATAGAGAACGCAATAAAGTAGATTTTCCTCCCGGCGAAGCGCATAGATCAAGCACGCGACGAGCCTCGCCACATACATTCAAAGCTTGTTCCACAAACATAGACGAAGGTTCCTGAACATAATATGCTCCGGCATGAAACAACGGATCAAAGGTAAATGCAGGCCGATCCTGCAAATAGCAGCCCGCTGAAGACCACGGTACAGCTTTTAAAGCGGTTGCTGTGTGAATGTTTTTATGTACATTCGGGCGAAATGCTACTTGAGGAACTTTCTCCAAGGCAGAAACAAAATGTAAATAATCTTCCGCACCTATTAATTGGGTCATCTCCTCTACAAAAGCTTCAGGTAGTTTCATCGTTTTTTGTTTACTTGTTTACAAAAGTACAAAATAGCCCCAGATTATTCAAGAAAAAGGATTAATTTTGCCCTACACTAGCATGAAAAAACAAAAGATGATAAAAGTCACCCACATTCTGCTCCTGCTCACAGTCGCTTTCTGTTTTTTACAGAACGTCTCCGCAGACAAGGCCCCTACTCACCACTCCACTGCCATTACAGCCGTATCCGACACCACCGACTCCGCAGTTGATTCGCCAGACACCGCGGCCACTACAACGATGACCCATCTACCGACAACAAAAATTGACTTGACAACGAATCCTTTCAAATTTTTTGACATGGGTGGGGGTGCTTTTATCCTACTTAATTTATTCCTGATTTCTCTCATTTTTCTCGTTCCTTTAGGATTTTTTATTCTGGTGATATATCTCATCGTGAGAAGAAACCGAAGGAAAAAGAGGGAAGAAGAACCTACGCCCACCATCATTTATCAAAACGGCCCGATGCCCATCGGAGGCTATCCCGAACAAACCAAACGCATGCTGGAAAAAAACAAAGATAGAGCCATTCTGCACATGGGCCTTGGCATCGGCGTTTTCGTAGTGAGCCTGCTCTTCCACATTAAAATCTGCATCGCCATAGGCATTGTGCTCTTCTGTTATGGTTCCTCCGAATTTACAAATGCACGTCGCCATTTACGCGAACGAAACAACGATCAATCAAAAAAATGAAACAATATTTAGACCTTTGCCGGCGCATTTTGTCGGAGGGTACCCTTAAAGAAGACCGTACCGGAACAGGTACGCTCAGCATCTTCGGTCATCAAATGCGCTTCAATCTGGAAGACGGTTTTCCTCTTCTTACAACGAAGAAGCTGCATCTCAAATCTATTATCTATGAATTGTTGTGGTTTCTGCAAGGCGACACCAACGTGCATTATCTGCAAGAACACGGCGTCAAAATTTGGAATGAATGGGCGGATGCTGACGGCAATTTGGGACATATCTACGGATACCAATGGAGGTCGTGGCCCGACTATAAAGGCGGTACCATCGATCAGATTCAAAACGCAGTAGACGACATCAAAAATAATCCTTCTTCACGCCGTATCATTGTGAATGCATGGAATGTGGGTGATTTGGATTCTATGAACCTGCCCCCCTGCCACATGTTCTTTCAATTTTATGTAGCAGATGGACGACTAAGCCTGCAAATGTACCAACGCAGCTGCGACACTTTTCTCGGTGTTCCCTTCAATATAGCCAGCTATGCTCTTTTATTGCAAATGATGGCACAGGTAACAGGACTTCGCGCAGGTGACTTCGTCCATACGATGGGCGATGCTCATATTTACCTGAACCACTTGGAACAAGTCAAATTACAGCTTACACGTGAACCACGCCCTCTGCCCACGATGAAAATCAATCCCGACGTGAAGAACATTTTCGACTTCAAATACGAAGACTTCGAATTGGAAAACTATAATCCCTGGCCACACATCTCGGGACAGGTATCCGTATAAATATCTTCTTACGCACACATGGCTAAAATCAATCTTATTGTCTGCATCGCCCGCAACGGCGCCATCGGATACAACAATCACCTGCTTTATCACCTCCGCGATGACCTGAAACATTTCAAGGAACTCACCACAGGTCACACCGTGCTCATGGGACGTCGCACATTTGAATCCCTACCAAAAGGTGCCCTTCCAAACCGCCGTAACATTGTTCTGACCAAACAAAATTTATACTGGCCTGGCACGGAAGTTTTTTCTTCTCTGCAAGACGCCCTCAACCATTGTTCTCCTGACGAAGATGTATTCATTATCGGGGGACATTCTGTATATCGCGATGCTCTCACTCTCGCTGACAACCTTTTTCTAACCGAAGTAGACGATACTCCATCTGAAGCCGATACGTTTTTCCCAAAATTGAAACGCGAGAATTGGAAAGAAACAGCGCGTGAGCACCATGAAGCAAATGAACAAAACGAACGCCCTTATGACTTCGTTACCCTACATAGAATCTCCAAATAGAAAAATGCACTCTAACTGCTGACGTTCAAAACGGAAAACTTTTTACGCTTATCAAAAAATTATTGCGTTTATAATCAGGCATCTAAAAAAATAAATGGAAAACTTCCTAATTTATTTTTGAAAAAATTTGTCTGATATGAAACACATCGTTATCTTTGCACAAGATACGACGGTTTCCGCAAGTTGTCAACCAATCTTGCGAGATGAAAAGAGAATCCGGTGAAAATCCGGAACTATCCCCGTAGCTGTAAGTTCTTTTATGGACGTTGCAAAAAGCCACTGACTCCGTTGAAAAGTTGGGAAGGCGCAACGCCTCGGAACGAGTCAGAAGACCTGCCGCGTAGATTTACTTAACAGAGCTTTCGGGAGAAAAGCAAGAAAGTAGACATGACGCAGCAACCTGCATTCATGTATCTTTTTTCTTTTTTTACTTTCCAAATTGCTCCATTCATTTCGAGAAAAAACTGAAATAAGGAAATACAATGAGTGCAAGCATTTTCATTAACAAACGAGACGGGAAACGAGAAATGTTTTCCATCGAAAAAATCAAGAACGCCATCCGCAAAGCTTTTTTGTCGGTAGGTAGTTATGCTGCGGAAGAAGACTTAACATCCATTCTGGCCCGCGTTACAATCCAGAATGGTATGTCTGTGGAAGAAATACAAAATCAAGTAGAAATTTCCCTGATGGCAGAGCACTACTTTAAAGTAGCAAAATCATTTATGCTTTATCGTCAGAAGCATACCGAAGACCGCGAAATACGCGACCACTTGCAGTTTCTCATCGACTATTGCGCCGCAGCCAATCCGGCTACCGGCAGCAAGTTCGACGCCAATGCCAACGTGGAAAAAAAGAATATCGCCACGTTAATCGGTGAACTGCCCAAAAAAAGTTTTATTCGCCTAAACCGCCGCCTACTCATCGACCGCATCAAGGAAATGTATGGAAAGGAACTCTCCGACAAATATTTGATGCTGCTTAACAACCACTTCATTTATAAGAATGATGAAACCAATTTGGCCAATTACTGCGCCAGCATCACCATGTATCCATGGTTACTAGAAGGTACCGTTTCCATCGGAGGCAACTCTACGGCTCCCACAAATCTCAAATCCTTCTGCGGCGGCTTCATCAATATGGTCTTCATCGTTTCCAGTATGTTGAGCGGAGCCTGCGCCACGCCTGAATTTCTGATGTATCTCAACTATTTCATTCAGAAAGAATTTGGGAAAGATTATTACCTGCACGCAGATGACATTGTGGACCTCTCTCTCAAGAAACGTACACTGGATAAAGTGATCACGGATTGTTTCGAGCAAATCGTATACTCGATCAACCAACCTACCGGTGCCAGAAACTTTCAAGCTGTTTTTTGGAATATTTCCTACTACGACCATTACTATTTCGACAGCCTCTTTGGCCAATTTTTCTTTCCCGACGGCACACGCCCAGACTGGAGTTCTCTCAACTGGCTGCAGAAACGCTTTATGAAATGGTTCAATCAGGAAAGGACAAAAGCTGTACTCACTTTCCCTGTAGAAACAATGGCGCTGCTCACAGAAAACGGAGACACAAAAGACCGAGAATACGGCGACTGGACCGCACAAATGTATGCCGAAGGCCACTCCTTCTTTACTTATATGAGTGACAATGCAGATTCCTTAAGCAGTTGCTGCCGCCTGCGTAATGAAATTCAAGACAACGGCTTTAGTTACACACTCGGTGCCGGAGGCGTGTCGACCGGTTCCAAAAGCGTACTCACCATCAACCTGAATCGCTGCATTCAGGAAGCAGCACGCCAAAATGAACCTTACCTTGCCTTTTTGGAACGAATTGTCGACCTCGTTCACAAAGTACAATTGTCGTACAACGAGAATCTTAAGGAACTGGCTTCCAAAGGTATGTTACCACTCTTTGATACGGGATACATCAATATTCAAAGGCAATATCTTACAATCGGCGTAAACGGCCTTGTGGAAGCTGCCGAATTCCTAGGCATTGCCATTAACGATAATTCGCAATATGTAAATTTTGTACAACAAGTACTGGGCCTCATTGAAACCTACAACAAGAAGTATCGCACAAAGGAAGTGCTTTTCAACTGCGAAATGATCCCTGCAGAAAACGTCGGAGTAAAGCACGCCAAATGGGATCGTGAAGATGGATACAAAGTACCGCGCGACTGTTATAACAGTTACTTTTATGCTGTTGAAGACGGCTCTCTCAATCTGCTCGATAAATTCCGCCTTCATGGTAAAAAATACATTGAGCACCTTACAGGCGGTTCTGCACTCCATGCCAATCTGGCCGAACATCTCAGTAAGCCCCAATATCGTCAAATTCTCCGCGTTGCAGCTCAAGAAGGTTGCAATTACTTCACTTTCAATATTCCAAATACCATCTGCAACGATTGTGGCCACATTGACAAACGCTATCTAAAGACTTGCCCTCACTGCCACAGTAACAACTTAGATTACTTGACACGCGTCATCGGATACATGAAACGCATCAGCAACTTCTCCATGCCACGTCAACAGGAAGCGGCACGCCGTTATTATGCTCCCGTCGGAAGTCTGTCAGAAGAAAATACAAAAGAATCTGAAATCCATGCTTAAATTTTACAACTTCGACATCGTTTTTCAGGAAATTCCCGACGAAACTACTCTGGCTGTGAACCTGACAAATTGCCCCAACCACTGCAAAGGCTGCCACAGCCCACACCTCTGGGCTGACACAGGTACGCCGCTCGAAGAAGAAAGTCTCAAAACGCTATTAATTCCATACATAAATGGCATCACCTGTTTTTGCTTCATGGGAGGCGACGCAGAACCTGAGGCCGTAAACCACTTAGCAGGCTTGCTCCGTAACCTTTACCCCAAACTAAAAATAGGATGGTATTCGGGTCGCAACGAAATTGTTCCTGAAATAAAATTCTCAAATTTCGATTATATAAAGGTAGGCCCTTATCAAGAAGAAGAGGGGAGCTTGAAATCAAGCACCACAAATCAACATCTTTATAAAATACTTTCGTCCGGAGAAAAACTAGATATCACTTCCAAATTCTGGAGACATTAGCAGAACAGGGCAGCACTGTTCCACAAAAGTGTTGCCCTGTTCTTTTCCAAAAACGATGCGGCGGACTTTTTCAGGTTCGCCGCTTTTAATATTTCTCCAAAAACGATCAAAAAGTTGTACTTCAGGTTCTTTTTCACCAAATTTTCTTCACGTTCCCAAAGAATATCCAAGCTATTTTTTCTTTCAGCATCAGATATAATAATCGGAAGCATCCATCAATCCTGCTCGCAAGGCATATTTTGTAGCCTCATAAGCCGTATTCACATCCAATTTGCGAAAAATATTCTTACGGTGCGTGTTTACTGTATGGAAACTAGAACAACGTTCCGCTGCTATTTCCTTGGTAGTTTTACCTGCTGCAATGCCTTTCAGAATTTCTATTTCAGTTTTTGTCAGAGCCACTAGACTCGAAACATCGTGGCTCGACAAAGACAACAATTGCTCCGTTGTAAGCCGGCACAAATAACGTTCATGGCGAATAGCCAATCGCAAAGCTTCCTCTATTTCGTTTATACTACTATTTTTACTTACAATACTGAAACTCCCACCTTCTGCAACAATCTGACGAACAAAATCGTCTGCCAATTCATCACTGAACAAGACCCATTGAACCTGAGGGAAACGTAAATGAGTCACCGTAACAGCATTGATATCTTCAAAATCAAACAGCGCATAGTCCACCACCACAACAGCCTCACCAACATGTTGAAGAACACTGACCAATTGCGTCTTCCCCGAAACGAATCTAATCTCCGCTTCCGGTATCTTTTTACAAACCGTTTCCATCCCGATACGACTTATATCCTGATTGTCTGCTAATATAAACAGCATAATTCGTTACAAAAATACGATTTTTAAATCAAAATCGTATCGAACTAAAAGAAAAGTCCGCCCATCAAAAAAATGACAGGCAAACTTCCCTTAGATTGACAAAAAATACGTTCTATTTAGAGAGGATATTCATCAAAAGCATAAAGAACCGTCGTCAAATAACGTTCACCTGTATCTGGAAGCAAGGCAACAATTTTCTTACCTTTATTCTCAGGCCGCTGCGCCAACAACTGAGCAGCATAAAGAGCAGCACCAGAAGAAATGCCAACAAGCAGACCTTCCATACTGGCTAATTCGCGGCTTGCACGAATGGCGTCATCATTCTCAATATCCATCACTTCGTCAATGACGTTTTTATCATAAATTTTAGGCACAAAATTGGCGCCAATTCCTTGAATTTTGTGTGGGCCACTTACTCCCTTTGTCAGCATCGGCGAAGAAGCAGGTTCCACTGCCACAATTTTTACATGAGGGTTTTTCTCCTTCAATTTACGACCTGTACCACTGACCGTACCGCCAGTACCTACGCCAGCCACAAAAATATCTACTTCACCATCCGTATCACGCCAAATTTCTTCTCCCGTCGTCTCATAATGAATTTCTGGATTCGAAGGATTTTCAAATTGCTGCAAAATGACGGAACCTTTAATTTCGTTACGCAACTGATTCGCTTTGTCAATGGCACCTTTCATGCCGTCAGCACCCGGAGTAAGCTCTACACGAGCACCATAAGCCTTTACCAGATTGCGGCGTTCAATACTCATGCTGTCAGGCATCGTGAGTATCAGATGGTAACCTCTTACGGCAGAGACAAAGGCCAAACCAACTCCGGTATTCCCGCTCGTAGGTTCTATAATTGTAGCTCCCGGTTTCAAGATACCTTTTTTCTCGGCATCCAAAATCATGGCGTAAGCTACACGATCTTTTACGCTACCGGCAGGATTAAAATATTCCAGCTTGGCAATAATATGCGCATTTAGCTTTTTTTGTTTCTCAAAAGAAGTCAACTCCAACAAAGGAGTGTTACCGATCAATTCGGTGAGTTGTTTTGCAATCTTAGACATGATGAATTATTTTGAGGGTTAATTTTATTTGGAAAATTCTTTATTTCACGGCATCAAAAGCCTGCTGCAGATCGTCGATAATATCGTCAATGTGCTCCGTTCCAATACTTAATCGGATCGTATTGCGATGAATGCCCTGTTCTTCAAGTTCTTCAGTAGAAAGTTGTGAATGCGTAGTGGAAGCCGGGTGAATGACGAGGCTCTTCACGTCAGCTACATTCGCCAATAGTGAAAATATTTTAAGATGGTCGATCCATGCCTGAGCCTTTTTTTCATCACCTTTGATTTCAAAAGTAAAAATAGAACCGGCCCCGTTTGGAAAATAACGTTTGTATAATTCATGATTCGGATGTTCCGGCAAAGAAGGATGATGAATAGCTTCCACTTGAGGATTATGCTTCAAATATTCTACCACTTTCAAAGCATTTTGAACATGACGTTCTACACGCAGCGACAACGTTTCGAGTCCCTGCAACAAAATCCATGCATTAAAAGGCGACAGCGTAGCACCCGTATCGCGAAGAAGCAATGCACGAATGCGCGTCACAAAAGGTGCGGGAACATCAGCAAATTTGAGACCGTGGTAACTAGGATCTGGCTCCGTAAATTGAGGAAACTTCTTACTGTTTTTCCAATCAAAAGTGCCCCCGTCAACAATGACGCCACCCAAACTACTGCCATGGCCACCAATAAATTTCGTTGCAGAATGTACCACAACATCAGCGCCGTGCTCAATGGGACGTATTAAATAAGGAGTACCAAAAGTATTGTCAATCACCAAAGGAATGCCATGACGATGAGCGATCTCCGCAGTGGCCTCAATGTCAATAATATTTGAATTCGGATTACCCAACGTTTCGATATAAATCAGTTTAGTATTGGGACGTATGGACTTTTCAAAGGCTTGTAAATCATCAGGATCCACAAACGTTGTTTGGATGCCAAAACGTTTCAATGTATGTGCCAATAAATTATACGTGCCTCCATAAATTGTTTTGGCAGCAACCACATGATCACCTTCATTGGCTATGTTTTCAATGGCATAAGTAACAGCAGCAGCACCCGAGGCAACAGCCAAGCCTGCTACACCGCCTTCCAAGGCAGCTACACGTTTTTCAAACACCCCTTCTGTAGAATTTGTCAGACGACCATAAATATTGCCGGCATCACGCAGGCCAAAACGGTCAGCAGCATGTTGCGAATTGCGAAATACATACGAGGTCGTTTGATAGATTGGCACCGCGCGCGCATCTGTTGCGGAATCCGGCTGCTCCTGACCTACATGGAGTTGCAAAGTCTCAAAATGTAATTTTCTTGTTGCCATTTTTGTATAATTTTAATGGGTAAGTTATTTCTATTTGTTTGTAGTGCAAAGGTAGACACTTTCGGCTCATGCTGCAATACCATATGAACGTCATTTTGCATACCATCATCGTGGTATTTTTATACTCTTTGCCAAACGAACAGTTTGACAAGCCATTAAAACGTATATTTCATAAAAAACGCCCTCAACCGGGGAGAAAAAAGAAAAAGTACTAACTCTGTAAACAAAACCTGCTGTAGACATGAAAAGACACACCTTATTAATTATTGTACTCACTACACTCATGGCGATGTCCGTTATTAAAACTCACGCAAAAGCAGACCGTTTGGTGACAATGTCGGAAATGAACATACAAAAATCCTGGATAAAGTCGCACTTCACGATCAACAAAGATCGATTGCCATTTTGAAAAAGAATCATTTTCGGGAGAGCAACTCATGAAATACGGTCTGCCACTTACCATTAACGACAAACGCAGCTCCGCCATACTCACATACAAACAAAAAAACTCAAATAACCATTCTTCACCATTCCACAGAATTATCACTTCGCAAATACCTCTGTATCAAGGGCTCTGAAATGCTAAAAACAAATCACAACATCTTTCAAAATTATCTTGTCACAAGAAAAAAATTATTTGACTTATTTTCCACGAAATCCCACATTTTTTAGTTCAGTCAATAAAGTTGGGGATTTAACAAAACGCAGTTATTAGAAATCGCCCATTTAATGCTTCCGTCGGAATTCATGACTTATTTCAAGATAACTAACTTAGAATCCAACTCAGAAAAAGGATGGATTCGTTTAGCATTAAAAATTTAGGTTACAACAGATGCTACGGGCCTCCACATCAATCTGCCACCACGAATTTTAAATATTTCAATCACATGCCCTATTTTTAAAACAGCATTATATCAGTCAGGACTTTAATCAGGCAGAAACATTTTACCTCGTAGGGTCTTTGATACACTTGATATATTTCTTTATTTGACTGAAATTCTATCTGGATATCGCGTTCTAAATGAAAAGTTACGTCTTATTCTATGTGACGCGGTGTGTTTCTTTTGTGACGCGACGCGTTTTTTTCATGACGCACTGCGTTTCTTTTGTGACGCACTGCGTCACCAACTTTGATTGAGCATGTAAAAATTAGAAAAACACGATGGAAGGAATTCTTTGAAAGCAACGAGTTTATTTTACGTTCTGAGCACTGAATCGGAACAATTTGTTAAATCCCCAACCTTACTGACTGGGCCCATTTTTTTCGTCCCCTGTGTAACTTGATTTTCAATATGAATAAAAAAGCCCATTGCAAGAAAAGAAAGCACTTAACACTTGCATCAAAGAAGAAAAAGTATTAACTTTGCATCCGTTTTCAAGAAAACCTTTTTGAAACATTCAACCAAGGAAAGATGCTCGAGTGGTTGAAGAGGCACGCCTGGAAAGCGTGTAAACCCCTAAAGGGTTTCCGGGGTTCGAATCCCCGCCTTTCCGCTTAAAATAAGACCTTTTTATCACATTGGTAAAAAGGTCTATTATTTTGCTTGTCTAATAAAATATTGAAACAATTTCGGGAAGATACGCATCACGGGATAAAAGACAGGATAATATAAGTGATTGATCTTAAACGCACGACGGCACTGTTTGATACCTTGAAAAACCACCTGCAAATTTTTGGAAGTAGCTCCACCCGTTCGCATTTTTACCATCACCAAATTCAGATGACGTGTATAAATATGATAACGCTCATACAATCTCAACATCAATTCAAAATCCGCAGAAAGCGTAAAAGAAGTATTAAAACCTCCACTTCTCAGGAAAACTTCTTTTTTCAAATATAATGTGGGATGAGCCGGATGCCATCCACGTGAAAAGGCACCGGGCCTATACTCTTTCGTTTTCCAATAACGTATGACTTTATCCGTATGAACAGGATCCACATAATAGAGGTCTCCATGAACACCATCCAAACCGGGTTCTCTCTTAAAAGCACCCGCAACCTCTGAAATAATATGATTGGAAGCAAAGAAATCATCTGCATTCAAGAGCCCCAAAACTTCCCCTGTAGCCATTTTAACACCTTTGTTCATGGCATCATATATGCCTTTATCCGGTTCAGAAATCAAAACATTGATTCGATTCTTATAGTGGCTTAAAATCTCTAATGTTCCATCATTGCTGCCTCCGTCTATTACCACATATTCTATATCCGGGTAATCTTGCGAAAGAACGCTTTTGATAGTGTTTTCAAGCGTTTTAGCACAATTGTATGTAACTGTAATAATTGAAATCTTCATAAATAAGTTTGTCGTGGCTTTTTTATTACTGCAGTTCGTTTTCTTCAATATTCTTCTTCATTTGTTTACTGAAATCGGAAGCAAAGATAAAATCATTTAAACGCTGATTTTTAGAAGTTAGAATTTCTTTATTTGTACCTTGCCATTCCTTATTACCCTTATATATAAACAAAATATTTTCACCTATATCCATTACCGAATTCATATCGTGTGTATTCACGATAGTAGTCATACTGTTTTCCACTGTAATTTCGTGAATCAACTGGTCAATTACTATAGATGTCTTGGGATCAAGGCCAGAATTAGGCTCATCGCAAAAAAGATACTTAGGCTTCATCGAAATAGCCCTCGCAATAGCAGCACGTTTTTGCATGCCACCACTAAGTTCTGCAGGCAATTTGTTCTGTGCCTCTACTAGATTCACACGATCCAAACAATCCAGAGCCCGTTTTTTGCGTTCTTTCAGCGACAGAGTAGAAAACATATCAAGTGGAAACATTACATTTTCAAGAACCGTAAGTGAATCAAATAAGGCAGAACTTTGAAAAAGCATGCCCATTTCGCGTCGCAGTTGCGTGCGTTCATTTTTATTCATTTTTACGAAGTCGCGACCATCATAAAGGACCTCTCCCACTGTAGGCTCCAATAGGCCAACAACGCAATTCATCAGCACAGTTTTACCAGACCCACTCTGACCTATTATCAGATTTGTTTTGCCATCAAAAAAAGTACAATTAATATTGTGCAGAACCTTTTTATCAGGAAACTCTTTGCTCAAGGATTTTATTTCTATCATTTACGAAAGCATTTCTGTTAGAAAAATATCGGAGAACAAGATCAGCACACTGCTCGAAACAACTGCATTTGTACTGGCTTTTCCAACTTCTATGGAACCTCCTTTCACGTAGTAGCCGTAATAAGAAGACACACTGGCAATAATAAAGGCAAAAAAGATAGACTTCACCACACCCATCCAAAAAAACCACTGCGTAAAATCGTGCTGCATGCCCGCTGTCAAATCAGCCGGTGTAATAATGTGACCTATATAAGCCGTAGCATAGGCCCCAACAATACCAGATGCGACACTAAATGTGACCAGAATAGGTATCATGGTGACAATGGCCAGAATTTTAGGTAAAATCAGAAAATTAGCAGAGTTAACTCCCATAATCTCAAGTGCATCTATTTGCTGTGTAACCCGCATAGTGCCTAGTTCCGAAGCAATATTGGACCCAATCTTTCCAGACAAAATAAGGCACATGATGGAGGAGGAAAATTCCAGTAACATGATTTCGCGCGTCGTATAACCGGACACCCATAACGGCATCCAAGGGCTCTGCACATTCACCTTGATTTGAATACAAATAACAGCACCGATAAAAAAAGAAATCAGTAGGACGATTCCGATTGAATTAATGCCCAACTGATATATCTCCCTGTAATAATTTTTGAAAAACATCTTCATACGTTCAGGACGTTGAAAAGTACGCCCCATCAAGCACAGATATCTTCCTAAAGAATATAAGAATTTATATACCAGCATCTTCTTATTAACCTATTTCTTTATTACTCAAATCCAGACCAATAAAGTTATCCGGATACACATTTTCATAACAGCACAACAAATGCACTGTCTATTTACTGCAAATGTAGCAAAAACATTAGGATTTCTCTTTAAATTCAAAAACTTTTTGCTTTAGTCCTTTATTAAATTCAAAATCATTACTTTTGCGGAAATAATCAGAAGAGTTACAGGGGACATCATGGATACGACCGAGAATAAAGGACAAAACAAGATGACACTTCGTGCGGAGCATCTTGTAAAAAAATATGGCAAACGCACTGTAGTCAACGATGTTAACTACGAAGTAAAGCAGGGCGAAATTGTCGGATTACTTGGTCCCAATGGCGCTGGAAAGACTACCTCTTTCTATATGACCACAGGACTTATTGTACCTAATGGAGGTAAAATATTTTTGGACAATCATGATATCACCACAGCACCTGTTTATAAACGGGCACGCCACGGCATAGCCTATTTGGCGCAAGAGGCTTCGGTATTCCGTAAAATGACCGTAGAAGACAATATTGCCTCTATTCTGGAAATGACAGGAAAGCCCAAAGCCTATCAACGCGAAAAGTTAGAAAGTCTGATCTCAGAATTCAGACTTGAGAAAGTCCGTAAGAACTTAGGTGACCGTCTTTCAGGAGGAGAACGACGCAGAACAGAAATTGCACGTTGTTTGGCCATTGACCCTAAATTCATTATGCTAGACGAACCTTTTGCCGGCGTAGATCCCATTGCAGTGGAAGACATTCAGCGTATTGTCTGGAAATTAAAATATCGCAACATAGGTATTCTCATCACGGATCATAATGTTGAAGAGACTCTTTGCATTACAGACCGCGCCTATCTGCTCTTTGAAGGACGCATCCTTTTTCAAGGTTCGCCTGAAGAATTGGCGTCCAATCAGATCGTGCGCGAAAAATACCTCACGACAAGTTTTGTGCTCCGCAAAAAAGATTTTTCTTCCCTACAAGAGGATGAAGAAGAAAATTAAATTTCTATATTTCCACAAAAGAATCTTTTCTTCATAATTATTTTTTACCGCGCCAGAGGGAATACTTTTAAAGCATTTTCAGATGTAATTCGACCTACTTCCTCTGTCGATATTTTATATATTTCAGCCAATTTTTCAATGATAGCCAGAAGGAAAGAAGTTTCATTGCGTTTTCCTCTATGTGGTACTGGCGCCATATAGGGTGCGTCCGTTTCCAACACAAGTCGTGACAGAGGAATAGACTTCAGAACCTCTGGTAAAGAGGATTTCTTAAATGTTACGACGCCACCGATGCCTAACATAAAATGATCAAAGTCCAATAATTCGGCAGCTTCCTCAATCGTTCCAGTAAAACAATGGAAGACTCCGGAAATATTACAATTTCGATATGGTTCCAAACACTGCATTAATTCTTTGTGAGCACTGCGGGCGTGAATCATAAGCGGTAGTCCAAAACGTTGAGCCCAGCAGATTTGAAGATCAAAAGCCCGCATCTGATCCTGTACCCGCGTAGCATTCCAATAAAGGTCCAAGCCCACTTCTCCAATACCGATAAATATATTTGGTTCTTTCAACTGCAATTCCATTTGTTGCAATATTTCCAAATAGTTTTCAGGCAAATCCTCTGGATGAAGTCCAATCATTGGATAAAACAGTCCACTAAAACGTTTCGACAAATCTGTAACCATTCGCGCAGAGACTAAATCGGTAGACGGTAAAAAGATTTTGGATGCCCCTGATAAGCGTGCACGTTCAACGACATCTTCAAAATCTGCTGCAAAATCTTCTCCATACAGATGAGCATGAGTATCAATAAAGTTCATTTCAATATTTGCGATTAATTAAACTCGCTGCAAAATTCCAAAGTAATTCTTTTCGATCTTCCGGTAATTTTACACTAGATAAACACGTACATGCCTCTTCAAAATATTTATTAATGCGATCAATACAAAGTTTGCCAATTCCTAAATGATCATAAATGTTTGTTACTGATTTTATTTTCTCCGTTTCATCAAACTCCCGTCGCGAAAGCCAATCCATCAAATCTTTTTGTTGGACCTCATTTGCATTATGGTATGCACTAATAAGTAGAAACGTTTTTTTATTACAAATAATATCGCCACCTATACGTTTACCGAAGATAGCAGCATTGCCGTATACATCCAAATAGTCATCTTGAAGTTGAAAAGCCAAACCAACTTTTTCTCCAAATTTATAAAGAGCCTCCACATCTTCTGTCACTCCACCACCCAACATGGCTCCCATTTTTACAGCACATGCTACAAGTACAGACGTTTTCAAACGAATCATTTCAATATACTCATCTTCCGTAACATCTGTACGTAACTCAAAATTCATATCATACTGCTGTCCTTCGCCAATGAAAAGAGCTGTTTGAACAAAAAGCTCCATGATCTCACGAGATACAGGAGAGACTACTGACAAAATCAGCTTTGCCGCCATAACCAACATGGAATCACCAGAAAGAATAGCTGTATTGCTATTCCATTTTTTATGAACAGTAGGCATTCCGCGCCGCATCGCCGCTCTATCCATTAAATCATCATGAAGCAATGTATAGTTATGGTAAGTTTCCAATCCCAAAGCCGCATTCATCACGAGATCTATATCATTTCGATACATGTTATATGCCAGCAACAGGAAAACAGGACGTATGCGCTTACCTCCCATCGAGAGAACGTATCTAATTGGTTCATAAAGGCCAACTGGCTCTGCAGGATATTTCATGGCTGCAATAGCGGCGTTTACCTGTTCTAACAATTTCGCAGAATATTCCATCTTCATCTTTTTTACTCGGCAAAGATAGTGCAACTTGAGAGAAGTACAAAACCAGAAGTGGTGCTTTTTATTTTGGTACGACGGAAAGCAAAGCGCTTTATATTAATATTTAGGTAAAAAGATAAAGTAGTAAATAGGAGGGATATCTTACTAAAATTACTCACTCATTTCAAATACAACGGGTAGAGTAACCTGAGAACGAATGGCACGCCCATATTTTTGAGCCGGGATCCATTTTGGCATCAAACTTATCACACGCAATACCTCATGATTCAGTTGAGGACCTGCACTCTTCAAAATTCTTGGATCTGAAATTTTACCATTTGGTTCCACAATAAAAGCGACCTCAACCGTTCCTGCTATATGACGCCGTACACAGTCCGGTGGATAAACCATATTCTGATTAAGCCATCTCATAAAAGCCATGAGTCCTGTAGGATAGCGTGGAATGGAATCCAAAATAACGCCATCAGTTTGTTCTGTCGATTTAGCCAAATCTAATTTTGCTTCCTTACGCAACGTTTCAATAGAATCAATCGGCAAGTCCTTAATTTTTTCAGGATCAATTGTCATATCCTGAGGATGAAAAATTGTAGCTACTTCTTTTTCGGTTTCTTTCTGTTCTTTCAAGTTCTTCACTTTCTTGGCCAGCTTGGGCTGAGATTTGTGAGGTTCGCGACGTGGCGGACGTGCTTCCTTAATACGCAAACCGTCGAAACGAGCCATTTTCTTCACTGGATCCACTTGTTGCTGTGGTTGTCGCGTCAAAATCAAAACAACTAATGGTGGAACTGAAATGAATAGAAAAATAGAAATAATCACAGTCAATGCAACTCTGTAACGATGACCGGTTTGAGCACGCAAAACATAAGCACCGTATTTTTTATTGCGATGCTTAAAAATTAAATCACACCATTTTTTACTATATATTTCGTTATCACCCATTCGCTACCCAGCATCTAAAAAACCAAGTAAGAAAAAAATCATTGCGCACCCTAAAACACAACTTTTTACGTTATAATGATGCAGACCGAGGCATTTCTCACTGCAAAAGTAACGCAGATATTCTAAAATAGAGTAACTTTGAAGTCAAATTTTGGTAATTGCATGAAAAAAGGTAGAATTATCTTGATTCTCCTATGTTTGTCACAAGCTGTTTGGGCGCAGGAAGGTTCATCAATATTCAATTTCTTGAAAATTCCCGTGTCAGCGCATGCTGCAGCATTAGGAGGAGACAATGTGTCGTTAAAGCTGGACGATCCTACTCTGATTTTCGGCAATCCTGCTACAGCTGCACAAATTAACGACATGTCGTTTAACTTAAACTACATGACATATCTGGGGGATACAAAAGTAGTAAGCGCCTCTGCTGTGAAAGTTTTTAGCGTAAGACACACCGTGGGATTGACAACACGTTTGTTTGACTACGGTTCCATGGACGAAACGGACGAAAACGGGAACGTTATCGGCAGTTTTTCGGCAAAAGATATGGCACTTTCCGCACTCTACAGTTATACCATGGGCAACGGCCTTGTAGGCGGCGCAAGTTTGAGTTTTATCAACTCCAAATATGCTGAATATTCTGCCACTTCCGTCGCAGTAGACTTAGGTCTGCACTATTATAACGACAGCAAAGATTTTTCCGCAGGTTTGGTATTGAAAAACATCGGTACACAAATTTCATCTTTCTATGATGACCGCACAGAGCATTTGCCTTTTGACTTGCAGGCCGGTATCACCCACAAAATCCAACATGCACCATTTCGTTTCTCCATTACATTAAAAGATTTGACGCGATGGTCGCAAAATTATTATTTTAATCCTGAGGGAAAAAACAGTCTCGGACGTAAAATATTTAATCACGTGGTTGTAGGTGCTGATTTTTTGCCTACAGACAATACTTACATTGCTCTGGGCTACAACGTACGCCGAGGTAACGAGTTGAAAGCTGCCGGAGCTGGGCACGGAGCTGGATGGTCTTTTGGAGGAGGTCTCCAGATGGCTCACTTTAAGCTAGGCATTTCTTATGCCAAATATCATGTCGATGTTTCTTCTCTATTATTCAATCTATCTTACAGCCTATAAATTACATCTTCATAAATGAAAAAGATTATTATTGCCGTTGATGGTTATTCTTCTTGTGGTAAGAGTACCATGGCCAAACAATTGGCTAAAGAAATTGGCTACATATACGTTGACAGCGGTGCGATGTATCGCGCCGTTACCTTGCTAGCATTAAGAGCAAAATTATTTTCTACAGACGGAAAGATTCAAGAAAAGCAATTGAAGGCTCTTTTGCCCAAGATGCAAATTTCTTTCAAATACAATGCAGAAACGGGAATGCCTAATACCTATTTAAATAATGAGAATGTAGAAAAAGAAATTCGCACAATGGTCGTTTCTTCCCACGTTAGTCCCATTGCCGTATTGTCTGAAGTACGTGCTGCCCTGGTAGCTCAACAACAGCAAATGGGAAAAGAAAAAGGTATCATCATGGATGGTCGTGACATTGGAACAACTGTTTTTCCAAATGCCGAAATGAAAGTTTTTGTTACTGCTTCACCTGAAATACGCGCTCAGCGGCGTTTTGACGAATTGAAATCTAATGGACAGAATGCTTCTTTTGACGACGTATTGAAAAATGTTGAAAATCGCGATTATATTGACTCTCACCGCGAAATAAGCCCCTTACGGCAAGCTTCTGACGCCGTAGTTTTGGACAATAGCCACCTCACACGCGAAGAACAATTAAACTGGCTACTCAATCTCTATCACCAACGCACTACAGAATAATCCTGTTGTGAATATTCAAATTGAAATAGACGAAGCTTCCGGTTTTTGTTTCGGTGTTACCACCGCCATTCGCAAAGCCGAAGAAGAACTCACCAAAGGCCACCGCCTTTACTGTTTAGGCGACATCGTGCACAATGGAAAAGAAGTAGAGCGTCTTCGTGAAATGGGCCTCATAACTATTGACCACCAACATTTTGCTCATCTTCATGACGTTAAAGTTTTGCTCCGTGCCCACGGGGAACCACCTAAAACTTACGAAATTGCTAAAAAAAACAATATCGAAATCATTGATGCCACATGTCCGGTTGTTCTTCAACTTCAAAAACGCATCAAACACGAGTATGACTTACAAGGCAATACTCAAATTGCCATTTTTGGGAAGAAGGGACATGCCGAAGTTCTCGGTCTTGTAGGTCAAACTGAAGGCAACGCCATTGTGTTGGACAAACCAAGTGATGTAGAGAATTTAGACTTTCATCGCAACATCCGCCTCTTTTCTCAAACCACAAAACCTCTTGACAAATTTCGCAACCTTGTTAGTTATATTGAGCAACATATTGTACCACCTGCTACTTTCGAATTTTTCGATACCATTTGTCGACAGGTTTCGGGACGAATGCCTCAATTAATGGAATTTGCAGCTTGCCATGATGCCATTCTCTTTGTTTGCGGCAAAAAAAGTTCAAACGGGCGCATGCTTTACGAAGCCTGTCGTTCTGTCAATCCTCACTCCTATTTTGTCACCGGTCCGGATGATATTGATTTCTCTTTACTGCAAAATGTTTGCACATTGGGCATTTGTGGAGCCACTTCTACGCCTAAATGGTTGATGAAGGAGTGCAAAAACGCCATTCTTGAGCATTAAAAAACCGCAGTTTGAAAACTGCAGTCTTTTATTTGATTTTCTAGAAATTCTGTGCTCACTCGTTTTCCAGTCCCAATTTCTTGAAATAAAAATCAAGAACTTGTTGGGCGGCAACAAAAGATGTTTGTTTTCCATTAAATACGGCAGATTCTTCATTTTTGAGCATTTCTTCAATTTCTGGATCTTGATAAAAACTGTTTTTCAAATGCTCATTAATCGTTTCATACATCCAATAACGGTTTTGCTCCATTCTGCGATGTTCAAAATAACCATTCTTCTTAACAAAATCAAAATACTCATATATGCTGTCCCACAATTCTTTGATACCCAAAGCGTAAAAACCAGAATAAGTAAGTACTTTAGGCATCCAACCACTCGGAGACTCTGGAAAAAGATGCAATGCATTCCTATAATATGAAGCTGCAATCTGGCAACGCTGCATATTATCGCCATCGCATTTATTAACAGCAATACCATCTACTATTTCCATAATTCCCCGTTTAATGCCCTGCAGTTCATCTCCCGTTCCAGCTACCTGAATCAACAAGAAGAAATCCACCATCGATTGACAAGCGGTTTCACTCTGACCAACACCCACAGTTTCAACGAAAATCTTATCATATCCAGCTGCCTCACAAAGAATAATGGACTCGCGGGTCTTACGAGCCACGCCACCGAGAGAACCTGAAGACGGACTGGGGCGAATAAATGACTTGGGATGAACTGAAAGTTTCTCCATACGCGTTTTGTCGCCCAAAATACTACCCTTACTCCGTTCACTGCTAGGATCTATAGCCAGCACAGCCAATTTGCCTCCATATTTATTCAGTACATAAATACCAAATTCATCTATTGATGTACTTTTGCCGGAGCCTGGCACCCCACTAATACCAACTCGCACCGAATTACCAGCATAAGGCAAACATCTCTCAATAACGTGCTGCGCCTTGATCTCATGTTCAGGGCGCGTACTCTCCAAGAGCGTCACAGCACGACTTAAAATCATCGTGTCTCCTTTAAGAATACCATTTACATAGTCGTCGACACTTAATTCTCTTCGCCTGATAGGCCCATTTTTTGAAAGATACGGATTTACACTTCCGGGGCTCGAAGGGCTCGTTTGTACTTTTAGACCTTTATATTGTCTTTCATTTTCAGGATGTTCCATAATGATTCTCATTTAATCGTCAAAAATAGCTTCTCTTTCATATCTCATTTTGTCAATCTATTCTTACTCAAAATGACATTAAAAATCACTTTTGGCTGTTTCGGATCATTCGTGATCATCAGTACACGCAATCTACTGCGCGACTTGTTCATATATTTTGATAGCACAGAAATCTTGAGTCTTTCCGTTCTATTGGGTCCAATCTTCATTTGTCCCAAATCCACATTCACAGCAGGGTTAAATACCTGTAAGGAACGAATTTCAAGACTTGATTTCCCTATATTTTTTAGTAGAATCGTTCCTTTTACTTTGCTTTTTCCTTCAATAGATGGCAACCTAAGTTCTGTCCCCTGTGTTCCTTCTATTTTCAAACACGGCGCCAATGCAGTTTGCACCACAGAAGTTGTGTCAAACGGAGGCAATAATACGGACGATACTTCCAATTCATTGTCTTTTCCTACTCTGTCCCCAGGATAACGGCTGACATAAACGGTTGTTTGAATCAATCCAAAACTTTCTATGGCCTTCGTATTCAGTGTCACAACGATTTTCCCGACTCTTCCGGGCAACAATTTATCCGGCTCCGCCCGCTGACTTAAATATGGAGGCAGATGCATTAATTCGGGGTGATAAACTTTGTTGCTACCATTCCTCACTGCAATGACTTGGGCGGGACATTCCCCCCTATTTACATCATCAAATTCAATATTGTCCGTACTCAGAGAGATTGGTCCCACTTTATAGGGATACTCTCCTGTATAGTCATCTTTCTGTTGAACAACATCTCCTGTTGCTTTAAGCACGTAGGGTTTCTCTTGAGCATCCGTATAAACATATATTGCTTTTTCAAAATGGCCTAACAAATCCGCTTTGTACTTTATCTGTAAACGTGATTTCTCACCGGCAGGAATAGCTTTTTTATCCCATTGAACTGAAATCTGACTACTGGAAGTCAGAATTTCTTTGATGTTTACCGGTTTTCCAAAATTATTCGTAACGGTCACTTCCACATTGTTTTCAGTATACCACTCCACTTGCCCCATTTGCAACGCTGTCTGTTCAAACTGTAACTGAGCCCACGCGGTTCCAGTCACAAAAATAAAAGTTATAATATATAGTAGCTTTTTACCCATTCCATTTTCAATCTTGTTCCTGCAAAGTTAATGTAAATCGGGAGAAGGCTAAAGGAAAACATCAAATTTTTTATCTCTATTACAGTCAAACAATCTGAGATCGCATAAAACTTTCAAACATGTAACATGTTTTCCGCAAACATATTCGACGTTTTAAATAGAAAACCGTATTTTTGTAAAAAATAAAGTTATTTCATTATGAAATTTATCTCTTGGAATGTAAATGGATTACGAGCCTGTGATGGAAAAGGATTTTCCGATATTTTCAATCATCTTGACGCTGATTTCTTTTGCTTGCAGGAAACAAAAATGCAAGCTGGTCAGTTTGATCTTGAGTTTGCCGGTTACGAATCTTTTTGGAATTACGCAGAAAAGAAAGGCTATTCCGGTACCTGTATTTTCACTCGTCATCATCCAATATCCGTTTCCATGGGCATGAACATCGAGCAACACGACCATGAAGGGCGCATTATTACCTTGGAATATCCTGAATTCTTCCTTGTCAATGTTTATACACCTAATTCTCAAAACGAATTGCGCCGTCTCGCCTACCGTATGGAGTGGGAAAATGATTTCCGCCAGTTTCTTCTTACACTGGATAGCCAGAAACCTGTCATCGTCTGTGGCGACATGAATGTGGCACACGAAGAAATTGACATTAAAAACCCGAAATCAAATCATCACAATGCCGGTTTTACAGACGAAGAACGCCTGAAAATGACCGAACTTCTTGCATCAGGTTTCACAGACACTTTCCGCCACATATATCCAGATTTGAAAGACGCCTACAGTTGGTGGTCCTACCGTTTCCATGCGCGCGAAAACAATGTGGGATGGCGCATCGACTATTTTCTCCTCTCTAACCGTCTCCTCCCTCAACTCATCGAATCCCGCATCCTCGCCGATGTACATGGCAGCGACCACTGCCCCGTTCAAATTGAAGTGAATCTGTAATTGCCACAACTTGATTATTCAGCCAATTACACGAAATGACCTATTCACAAAAGAATAGTTGTTTTTTATATCAAATAAAGGAATAGGCATTCTTTTAAAATTACCCTTTCCGAATAATAATATCGATATTTTCATGAAATTAACAAACATAAATTTCCATCTTCAAATCATTTTACGTACCTCATACATTTGCATTTGTATTTTTCTACTTTTTCCACCAATTATTCGCGCAGCGCAGCCTGATAGTATCAATATTCACGGAAGCATTCAAGATTCTTTCTCCAGAGAAAATCTGCAAAGCGCTATTCTGACATTCATGCGCCCTGACAGCTCCGTGGTGCGTGTTGACTCCACCAAACGCTTCGATACAACAAATTATGGTGGCTTTTACATGACATCAAGTGGTGGTTTCTATTTCTGCAAACTTCCCGGGGCCGGGAATTATCTGGTTAAAGTACAATCATCAGGCTATCAAACCAAGATATTCCATCTAAATATCCCCGTGCGTAAATACATGAAATGGGTCCGTGATTGGAGTGAAGATTTTCGTCTCGATAAAGAGCATAAAATTCACGAAGTGCAACTCGGAGAAGCCGTCATCAAGGCGACAAAAATCAAAATGGTACTCAAAGGCGACACGGTGGTTTTCAATGCAGATGCCTTTCAACTCAGTCAAGGCAGCATGCTGGAACAGCTCATTAAGCAGTTGCCGGGCATGAAACTGGGCGATGGAGGCGACATCACCTACAATGGACAGCACGTCAATTCTCTGCTTGTTAACGGTAAAGATTTCTTCAAAGGCAATCCAAAAATTGCACTTGAAAACCTTCCTGCCTACATGGTGGACAAAGTAAAAGTCTATCGTCGCTCCGAAGGAGATAACTACCTCAAAAAGGATACCGCAGAAATTAACAAAGATAAGAAACTGGTCGTAGACGTAAATTTAAAACGCCAATACAACCAAGGATGGCTCGCTAACGCAGAAGTGGCCGGCGGTACAAATAACCGATATTTGGCGCGCGGTTTCGCCATGCGCTTCACGGACCATTCCAAGCTTTTTCTTTTTGGCAACATGAACAACATGAATGATACGCAAATACCCGGTTCCAGCGGAGACTGGTATGCCAACTGGGTTCCTGCAGGCACCTTAAAAGTACGCATGGGAGGAGGAAATTTCGACTGGGACGACAAGAATACAAAAGCAAATGTTCACAGCAATTTCATCGCCACTCATGAATTTACAGACGACGAACAAATAGCCTCCAGTGTCACCTATCTTGGAAACGGAGATACCTACAATCGTAATCATTCCCGCCAGGAAAACACACAAACCCATGTCTCTTGGAATAATTCTTTCGAATACCCCGGTAAAAATACTTATTTTCAGTTCAGTCCCAATATAGATTATTTTCGAATTGAAAGCCATGGTTTGACACGCAGCGCCACATTTAACGCAGACCCACACGACGCCACCCGCAGTGCTTCACTTGACAGTATTTTTGCTCCTGCTGGCAGTGCACGTCTCAACCATTTACTCATCAACAGCATGAAAAACCTTACCAGCAGTCTCACCAAAACATTCAATGCATCCTGCTCTCTTTTCGGCTCTTTCAAATCTCCTATTTTCGGCAATCGTATTTCTCTTCAATTTAGCAGCGATTATAACCATAAAGATTACGACCTTTTCTCACACTACACCCTCAACCAGCCACAGGCTTCTAAACTGGATTTCCGCAATCAGTATACACAGCAACCTACACGCAACTACAATTACAATGCGGGCCTCGGCTACGCTTGGAATTTTAGTCGCCTACCCAAATTACAATTCCATCTGCATTACAATTACGAACAAACTTATGATCACGGTCAACGTGACTTATATCGTCTGGACAGCCTCAATAACTGGAACAAACCCGATGCGCATACTATCGGAGCTCTTCCCTCTACAACCGATTCCCTTCATGCCGCACTGGACTGGAAAAACTCTTATCACACCATCAACCGCAGTCACACTCATTCTACAATATTTGGAATAGGAAATGCCGTCGGCAAGAGCGGATATCTTTCTCTTGACATTCCCGTCCGTTTCAATTACAACTCTATTATTGACGACCGTAATCATCAAATTCGCGAAAAGACACGTTACTTAACCACCTATTCTCCGAGCATTTCTTACTGGCACTCCCTCATGCAAAACGGACACTTCAGCTATACAAGCCTTTCCTATTTTTTAGGTCTCAATGCACCCGATATGTCAACCCTCCTCGACGTGGTAGATGATGCCAATCCTCTTGTCGTGCAATTAGGTAATCCACATCTGAAAAACGCAGCTCGACACGCCATACAATTCAGCATAACGAAAGGCCGAACAAAAAGACAACGCAATATCAATTTTTCTGGAGGCTGGAATGTTACAACCAATGCCGCAGCGCAAGCCATGACATACAACCGCACCACAGGTGTTTCTACTTACCAGCCCCGCAACATCGATGGCAACTGGAGTTCCAATCTTAATTTTGACTACAGCCAAGACGTAGACACCTTGGACCATATCAAACTGAGAACCAGCACAAATCTGAGTTACCTCAACAATGTGGACTACACTTCAGAACGAGGCGGACAAACGGTGGATCCCTATCGCAGCAGCGTGCACACGTTTACCATCGGAGAGGAACTGAGTGCTACTTACTCCATTAACAAAACCCGTATAGATATCCACGGAAAAGTAAATTGGAACAACCTGACTAGCAGTCGTGAAAATTTCAACAATCAGAACACCGCAGAATTCAACTACGGCATCACCTTTGTATCGCCTCTCGTGTGGGGACTGGAAATTTCCACAGACCTCAATATGAATAGCCGTCGCGGCTACAGCGACAAAAACATGAACGATAATAATCTGATTTGGAACGCCGAACTAACGCGCTCATTTCTCAAAAACAAAAATCTAATTCTTAAATTAGACGGCTTTGATATTTTAGGACAGCTGGACAACGTGCTCAGCGAAGTGAATGCACAAGGACGCACAGAAACATGGTACAACACGGTACCCCGCTATGCCATGCTGCACCTCATTTACCGCCTCAATATACAGCCCAAAAAGAAAAAAGATTAATTTCTCTTTACCTCGTTCTAAAATAGCGTTACACTAAAAAAGACTTGTTTTCTCATCTTAGAGGCCTTCAAAAATCACATCATCTCAAAGCCTCTCACAAGTTTGTATTTGAAAAAAACAGGTTGTTATTCAAAAAAAACAAGACGCTACTTGTCAAAAACAAAACAAATATATTTTTGCACGACTCATACATCGTGGAAATATTCTCGATATGACGAATAACAGATGTTTGTAAAAGAGGCTTTAAAATCAAGAGCGCATCGTTTTTTCTCTTTCGTTTACTTATCAAAAATCTTCAGGAAGCACAACA
>JAQVXN010000095.1 GCA_028709135.1 Bacteroidaceae bacterium
TCTCGTTGATATGGCTGTAATAACTGTTTACTCCATCCCTGGCCAACTGCAGGGAATCATAGGTTGACGGCAATTCTGTCAAATCGCGATGAGCAGACAACCCCCAATCCGCAAGCTTTTGCAGATTGAAAAGACTCCGATCCGTCGAACTGTAATGATGTTGGTACATTGTCTTGGCATAAATATTTAAATTGTAGGAAGTATGATAACCATACGTAAAAGAACTGTTCAAATCATATTTTTCTACCGGGGTCGTATTATATACATGTCGGTAATCGTCACTTGTAGAAGTACTGTTTGGATACTCCACCAATCGTTGATTGAAAATTGTCGTATTGGCTTTTTCGTAATTCCATCCTGTCTCCAACCGATAGACGTCCATTGTCTTGGAATATAAGTCTATCATCAACTTTCCATCTGTATTCAACTGATAGCCGTCTTCTTGCGAAATATAATTCGAGCGATTTAGAAGCTTGTTGTACCATTGACTTTCTTTCGTGGCCTGCAACAAATACTCCAGTGGGTTCTTCATTGTCAGACTGTCCAGCGGAACACTTAATTCCGCCAACTTACTGCTGTTTTCAGACGTATAAGTCTCATAAGACAGATTCGCAATCAATTCTGTCATAAGACCTATTGGACCATAGGAATTCATTTTACCCAAAAATTTAGAGATATCATTCTGGGTACTCCATCGTGTATTTTCATTGCGCGGACTCCACAAATTCATAGTGTATGCATTTTCTGTCGGCAGGAACAGAGCATTGTTTATCCACATCTGGTTATTCGACTTCGTATGCTGCACTTCATTTGAAGTGTTAATTTTCCAAGTTGAAAGAGGATTCTCATACAAATAGTCAATTCCTCCCTTATGCGTCGTTTGCAGACCGGAAAGCAAATCATTCGGTTGCCAGTCTCCTGTTCGACCGGGCTTACGCACATCATTAATATTATTCATGTTTCCATAAACAGACAGACGCGCGTAATCCGAATAATGCAGTCCGAAAAGTCGTGACAAATAACGTTCCTTCGTTCCTCCGGACATTTCTGCATTCGCTATCCAACCCCGCGAATACTCTTTTTTCAACAACACGTCCATCACCAGCGGTTTTCGTTGCGTTAAATCTTTCAGAGGGTCGCTCTTCTTATAAACTTTCACGTTTTTCACCATATACGACGGCAGATTTTCCAACAGTACATTGCGATCACCCTTGAAGAAGTCATTTCCGTTCAATAACAATTCCTCTACAGGCTCGCCATTTACGAAAATACGCCCGTCATCTTTCAACTGTGCACCCGGTAATTCTGCGATCAGAGCATCCAACATGCTTCCTTTAGCCAAATTAAAAGCATCGGCATCATACACGATCGTATCTCCCTTATATACCATCTTGATACGCGTGGCCTTCACCACTGCTCCGTTTAACATTCGCACTTTCCGCTGAGGTTTCAGATATATAAAATCAACCGTTATATAAGACGACCTCGTGTCATTCACTTTTAACTTGATGATTTGAGTTTCATAATCGGGATAACTGAATTTCAATAAATAATTTCCACTCTTTATGGGCACAAGAAAAACCGATGAGTTTGGAACACCATCGACTGTACTCAATTCAGTTCTTGTGGTATCTATGACGCTGCTGTCTGGATACATCAGAGTAACTTTTACTCCAACCATAGCTGTTTTTGTCAATGAATTATAAACGCCACCTAACAATTGAACTTTTTTATTTTGAGCCTGCAGGGTTATTGAGAACAGTAAAAATAAACAAATGACAAATTTTTTCATTCTATTAATATTTAAGATTATATATAAAATGCTTTTTCCCTGCATCTACTTTTATTTAGTCGAACAAATAAACTTCAAACGCATCTATAATTCTACTTATTCTTCTTCGGTTGGATATTAAAACGATAAAAAACATGCAACATCACATAACGATTTACCACATTATACCACGTCTCCGTACGACCCTGACTGTCTATGTTACGCCGGATGTCTTTCAGACTGTTCAATATGTCGAAGCCATCTAAAATAAAAGTCATATTCCCGTGCAGAATATTTTTCGACAAACGCGCATTCCATAACCAGGCTTCGTCATTCATACTCTTGTCATTGTAACCACGACGCATCAACAACGTCAATTCAGAACTCAATTGCATCTTCCACGGCAAAGGTAAAACACCTGTCAAACCATACGTCCAATTTCGACTGCTGATGGTTTTGAAATCACTTCGGGAACTCTCCTCGTGTATCCAATTCACTCCGATTCGACCACCTATTGAATAAAGACCATAACTGTAATCCGCTTTCAACTCTTCATTCGTCGTGAACGTATGCACACTGCTTCTTACACTTTTATCCTCTCCAGTTATCTGGACTAAATCCACACTGTTATAATAGGATACATTCGTTACATCCGATAATCGCAAGTGCATCGCCTTGTCTACGGGTTTACTGTAATTCAAATTACCTTCCAGACTCCAGTTCCCATCTACATTTCGAGGTTGATAAGTCGTCACACCAGTTTGTCTGTCATACTCCCGACTCATGGCGATGGCACCTTTTGTAACTTGATAATCAATGTTGTAATCTAATGCCTTTTGTGATTTTGTGTCGTTTTCTCTTCCCCGTAAACGCACATGATGCGTCAATAAATTATTTAATTGTGGATTTCCCAAATTCACATACAGCGGATTCGCATCGTCACGAATATTCAAAAGATAGGTCATTTCAGGCACAGCATGGGACACTTTATATGAAATTTCCTGATAAAAGTCATACCCTTCCCTATTAGTATTAAATGATCTTGACAACCATATTTCCGGCTCAAGATAATGTACCTGACGCGTTACGAGCGTATCCAATAGATTTCTATCTTCATATAACCGGTTGGATTCTATTCTCAACGGCATATCTATGCCGAAACCATAATTTATTTCCTTCTTTGTTTCCCATCCATAGCTCCACGAAATTTGCGGTTTGTGTGAAGAAACTTTTTGGATGGAATGATAACTGTTGGAAGCATCTACCGCCATTTGCAAACTGTCACGCAGAGAGGGCAAACTGCCAAGCGGCACGTCGTCGTCCTGGCCCCAACCCTTTAACCGTTCAAGCAGAAAGCGATCACGATCGGCTCCCCTATGTTCTTGGAAATAGGTATATGAAAAATATGGCAAATTAATATTTCCTTCGATAAATCGTTTATACACAAAACCAACATTGTATTTGTAATTCATCCTCGGCAAATCCGTATAGTAATTATGATAGACATTCTTATTTCCTTCGTCAGATGTATTTTCCGGATAACGCAAATCATATTGTGAAAAACTTCTGTCTGTGGAATTTCCATAGGTTGCATCTCCCTCCAATCTGACATAATTGTACGGATCAAATCTCAATCCCGCATACCAGCTTCCCGAAACATTCAGACTATGCCCGGAGCTGTATATCCTATTTTGCAATTTGTTAATGAGCCAATTACTCATATAACGCGCATTCTGGAGCAGAAACAAACTGTCTATGGCGGCTCCACGATACTGCTCCGTCGGTTCTTTTGAAAACATTGCAGACAACAAGTCTCCATTATTATTGTATTTACGATAAAACAAAGTGGGGTCAAGATGAATATAACTTCTTTCTCCATTTATTCTGGGACACAATACAACTTCGCCCTTCGCCGTGATGTTCGTTTCTTCATTCCTGTTCCTATCTAACGTTCGCGAATAAACATCCCCGTCCTGCAGAAAACTTTCATGGGATGATTTTTGTTCATTGTCACCATCTTTATGTTCTATCAACGATTGCAGTGATAATTTGTAACGTTCGTTTTTACTCTCCGTATTCCATTGCATCCCGCCTCGTTTGTTCGAAGTTTTTCCTTCGAAACTATACAATTGTTTCCAACTACCGTTTTCCTGAGGACTGTAAGCATCGTTCGTATTGTTCATGTTCCCAAAAACACAAAAACGCGAATTTCGAGTAAAGCGCAAGGCAAAAATACGAGCCAGATAACGATCTCGCGTTCCCGTGCCGCCCTGTGCATTCGCAACCCAACCGATGCTGTATTGCTTTTTCAGCCTGACATCCATGATCAATTTCTTCTCATCCTCTCGTGTCGCACGATGAAGGCCCTGTAATTCTTCATCTTCCTTTTCGTACACCTTGATCTTGTTCACCATATATGCCGGCAAGTTTTCCAATGCTATTTTAGGATTTCCATTGAAAAAGTCCTTCCCGTTCACATACAGACTGCTCACAAATTTGCCATTCACCTTGATTTGTCCGTCCTTTAATTCCACTCCAGGCAGTTGCCGGATCAGTTGATCCAGCATGCTTCCTTCTGCCAATTGAAAAGCTGCGGCATTGTACACCAACGTATCTTTGTTCATCACCATTTTTATCAAAGTCGCCTTTACTGTCGCAGGGCCTAATTCTTTCACAACCAGTTTCTGTCGCAGATAGATATCTTTATAAACGCCATAATCAATCTTTCTAGGTTTTAATTCCTCATTTATACAGAATGGATAATAGTCCCTCTTCATAAATTTCAAAATATATTTTCCGGCTGTTTTTGAATCAAACTCATATTCATCTCCTCGCGTCCACAATGAATCTATTTTTGTGCTATCCATTTTCATCAGAATAACCTTCACACTGTCTACACTTTGTTTGGTGGCAACATCAAATGTTTTCCCACTAAAATAATAGGTTTGTGCCGTAATACCCACGCAAAAACAGAAAAATAGTAAAATTAGTACATAGTATTTTTTCATGATATATATAACTAAAGATAAAAACTTGACATCAGAAGGACAAGAACCTTCATCTATGTCCGTTTTTTCTCTACAGGATTTTTTTAGTCAGCTCCAAATAGTTTATGGACGTCATAATAGAATTTGCAAGAATACAATTCTTTGTATATGAAACATTGGAATTTAAAGTATGATCAGCCTCCTTCAATCTCTTGATCATACTTGTGAGTTCACTTTTTAAAAGCTTTTTTTCACCGGAAGTAAAACTATATTTCAATTTTGTTTGCTTCACAGTTTGATAAATGCTCATGGCCGTATATTCTACAGAATTTTTCTCATCCGTACTGACATTCGCGCTACTAAGGGCTTTGATGTTCATATCTGCCAGATCTTTCAAACGGGAAAAAACGGCAAGAGCCTCTTCCGAAGATCTGATATTCAAGATAATATCCTGCGGATATTCTGCATTATCTGAATTGCCCGAAGTAATCGAATTTCCATTCGAATTGTCATTATGAATTTTGGCATAGGTAATTATAAGTCGACCTGAAATTTGGTTATCATCATCATTTTTCCATTCTGCAGCATAAGCATAGCGATACGTACGACGCTTACTGTCTCGCCAACATTGTGCAATGTAATTGCATTCACGATCAGTACCAATATCAATCGTATTATTGACATCATCGCCAATATACAAACTATAAATTCTTTTTGAATTATCATTTATTCTTTGTTCTGAAGAATAACAATTGCTTCCATTCTTTTCCTGATTAAAAGCAGTAAGAATATCATCGAGAAGAAATTTATAATTATTCCTCATCGAGAAAGTGTACACATTACACATTGACGTTAGTGGATTTCCTGGCAAAGCCGGTGTTGTAGAACTTGCGAGATTACTCGAAACACTCACGTTTTTATTGTTCACAAGCAAATCAAAAGTCTTTTGTACAAGATTTTGCGCATTCATAGCAGGCATCATCAGACTCCATAACAGTACAGTACTCCATAGTTTCATTGTTTTCATCTTGATTCTATTTTTTATTTTTATTATTTATTTCTCTTATCAATCCTTTACATGGTGTGTTAATAGGCACACGATTCTTTATTAACTTGACGCGAAATACGTATTATATCCTCATTTTCATGAAGTAACTGACGTTGCTCACTGCGAATTTCGAACAATACCTCTGACAACATTTCATTGACAATTTCTTCATCAGTTAATGACAATTTATGGGCACTCAACGTAAGTTCTTTACTGAAATGCACCTTTTTCAAAGAATCAGACGCTTCACCAGAAGCTGTCAGTAAATTTGTTTCAGGAACATTGTCATCAACTGCTGCATTCAGTTCCCATTTGATAGAATTTTTATCTACGCCTTCGTAAACCGGTATAACTCTCGATTTTTCAAAATTGGAATTCCCCACACGTTGATGATGCACAACCGTCTGTTTTACGATTGGAAAAACTAACTGTGGCTTCGTTCTTGCCACAACATGTGCGGCTTTTTCCATTGAGGGCTCCAAGGAGTTTTTTTCTGTTTGCAGTCCGAATTTCCACCACCCCAATAGACAAACTATCGTTATTGAAGCAGCAACAGCCAATGGCTTCCAAATGCGGCAGGAGATAACTCTTCGCTTTCTCTCCTCTACAAATTGATTGATTTCTTTTTCTGTAAAATCTATTTTATCTTCTGCAAGGAGACTGAACATCGTCTTGTAACATTTCAACGAATCCGGTACATCGGGATTTGAAGCGAAAAAATCTGTCAGAAAAGTTTCTTCGTCTTCGCTTGTCAAGCCATCCATCATTCGCTCACACAAATTCAACACATTTTTCTCATCTGTTTTCATCTCACTTTTCCTTTCATTTTTCAAATTTTTCAATTTTTTCCATCAATAAATGACGAGCTCTTGAAAGAAGCACACGAGTCGCTGACTCACTGCATCCCATCACTTCTGCAATTTCCTGATAACTTAAGCCATCCACATTACGCATTTTTATTACAGCCCGATATTTGTCAGGCAAAGCATGCACAATCACTTTGAGTCGCTCATTATTCTCATGTTCCTCAAGGACCGCATAAGGAGTACGAACGCTTGTCTCTTCCATAACTTCTTCCAAGGCGACCTCTGTTCTTGACTTTCGAAGAACATTCAAACAAATATTTTTAACGACTACACTACCAAAATGTGCCATCTTCTCTTTATTATCTATTTGTAATCGTAGAATCCACAGCTTCAACATTCCCTCTTGAACGGCATCCTCAGCATCACTACTATCGCCAAGATAATGTTTTGCCAACCCAAGTAAAAATGGCCTGAGTTGTGTTGCCGTTTGATTGAATTCTGTTTGCTGCATATCTGCGTTACAAAGTGATTG
>JAQVXN010000096.1 GCA_028709135.1 Bacteroidaceae bacterium
GGTACAATGCTTATCCGGCTCAGATTTTTATGGGTGATACCGGCAGTCTTACGATTGGAGGCATTATTGGTGTCCTTGCTGTGATTATACACAAAGACTTGTTGTTACCACTGCTTTGTGGAATTTTCTTTATAGAAAGTTTGAGCGTCATTTTGCAGGTTGAATATTTTAAAATTGGAAAACGTCACGGGCGCAAACAACGTTTGTTTAAACGGACGCCTATTCATGACAATTTCCGAGTTCTTTCATCACAATTAGATCCGCAGTGCTCCTATAAGTTTGTCAATTGGCCGCAAGGATGCTGGCATGAGTCCAAAGTGACGGTACGTTTTTGGATTGTTACAATTATTCTTGCAGCAGCAACAATCATTACATTAAAAATCAGATAAAATTACAGCATAAAATGGGTAGAATAGTTATTTTAGGCGGAGGCGAGAGCGGAATTGGTGCGGCTGTCCTTGCACAGAAAAAAGGTTTTGACGTATTTCTTTCTGATAAAGGTACGATTGGCGAGTCCTATCGAGAGATGCTGAGTCAATACGGCATTCCTTTTGAAGATGGCCATCATAGTGAAGAACTGATTTTAAATGCAGATGAAGTTATCAAAAGTCCCGGTATTCCTAATGATGCCCCGATGATTTTAAAAGTTAAAGATAAACAGATTCCCATTATTAGTGAAATAGAGTTTGCCGGAAGATATACGCACGCTAAAATGATTTGCATTACCGGTAGTAATGGTAAAACTACTACGACTTCCTTGATTTATCATATTTTTAAATCTGCCGGATATAATGTGGGACTGGCCGGAAATATTGGTCGCAGTCTTGCTTTGCAAGTAGCAGAAGAAGACTTTGACTATTATGTCATTGAACTGAGCTCTTTTCAGTTGGATAACATGTATGACTTTCGCGCCAATGTAGCCGTACTATTGAACATTACGCCCGATCATTTGGATCGTTATGATTTTAAAATGCAGAATTATGTAGATGCCAAAATGCGTATCATCCAGAATCAAACGAAGGACGATGCCTTTATATATTGGCAGGACGATCCTGTGATAGCCAAAGAACTCAAAAAGTACAAAATAGAGAGTCGTCTTTGTCCTTTTTCTGAAATTAAGGAGAACGGAGCGATTGCCTACATCAATGACGGCGTATACGAAATAGAGTATCCTACTCCTATTAATATGGAGCAAGAGGAACTTGCACTTACGGGGCGCCATAATATTTATAACCAATTGGCAGCCGGTATTTCTGCTAATTTGATGGGTATTGACGGCAAAATCATTGTTAAGAGTTTGAAAGATTTTAAGGGCGTGGAACATCGTTTGGAGAAAGTGATGATAGTTGATGGTGTTCAATATGTGAACGATTCGAAGGCCACGAACGTCAATGCCTGTTACTATGCCCTTGAAAGTATGAAAACGCCGACCGTACTTATTCTCGGCGGAAAAGATAAAGGTAACGACTACAATGAAATTAAGGAGCTGGTAAAAGAAAAGTGTCGTGCTTTGGTTTATTTGGGCGTGGATAATCAGAAATTACACGATTTCTTTGATCCGCTTGAACTGCCGGTAGCCGATACGCGCAGCATGGCTGATTGCGTGAAGGCTTGTCAGGGTTTTGCGCAGCCCGGTGATACTGTGTTGTTGAGTCCGTGCTGTGCCAGTTTTGACCTTTTCCATAATATGGAAGATCGTGGAGAACAATTTAAAGAGCAGGTAAAGAAACTATAAATCATTAATTACTGTTGTATAATGGACCAAGAAATAGCTGTTGGCAAACGTCATGTATTGGCAAATCTTTTTAAAGGAGATAAAGTCATCTGGATGATCTTTTTCTTCCTCTGCGCCATTTCGCTCATAGAGGTTTATAGTGCTGCCAGTACGTTAACTTACAAATCAGGAAATTTTTGGGCACCAATCGTACAGCATGCCATATTTCTTTTTATCGGAACTATTGTCGTTATTGGCATTCACAATATCCCCTGCCGCTTTTTTAAATTTTATCCGATTTTCATTTTGTTCATTTCTACATTTCTGCTGCTTGCCGTTTTGGTGGGAGTAGGTGTCATGAGAAATGGAGCCGCGCGGTGGTTAAGCATTTTCGGCATTCCTTTTCAACCATCTGAATTGGCTAAAGGGGGCGTCGTCATCGGCGTGGCTCTTATTCTATCTGCCATGCAAACAGAAAAGGGGGCTGATCGCCACGCGTTTAGATACATTATGGTTCTGACTTTGTTTTTCTGTGGTTTAATTCTTCCTGAAAACTTTTCTACCGCAGCTTTGCTGTTTTTGGTGGTTTTTTTCATGATGTTCATCGGACGAATACCTTTAATTCAATTGGGAAAATTGTTGGGCGTGTTAGCTATTTTGGCCATTTGTACGATTTCTTTGGTGATGATTACTCCGAAAGAGACTTTGACGAAAATTCCGAAACTTCATCGTTTGACAACTTGGAAATCACGCTTGTCACAGTTCTCCGGAGATCATACGAAGCGCCTTTCACCTAAAGATTTCGATATTGATAAGAATGCTCAAATTGCTCATGCCCATATTGCTATTGCGACGAGTAATATCATTGGAAAATTTCCGGGTAATTCCGTAGAACGCGATTTCTTGAGCCAAGCTTTTTCTGATTTCATTTACGCCATTATTATAGAGGAAATGGGACTTATCGGAGGGGCATTTGTTATTTTGCTTTATCTCATTTTGCTTTTCCGGGCCAGTAGGATAGCGAATCGATGTGAACGAAATTTTCCTGCTTTTCTGGTTCTGGGACTTTCGCTCTTACTTGTAACCCAGGCTGTTGTCAATATGTGCGTGGCTGTAGGCATTCTTCCTGTCACGGGGCAACCTCTGCCTCTGATTAGTAAAGGTGGAACGTCTACTTTAATAAATTGTGCCTATATTGGAATGATTCTGAGTGTGAGCCGCTTCGCAAAGAAACGTGAGCCCGATGCGGTACCATCTTCTTCAAATGAGATTGAGTCTGCTTTTACCGACGATAGAGGAATAGAATAATTTTCTTGAGTTCGGAGAACAAAGAAAAGCTGTAACGAGAGTAATCCCAGTTACAAGCATGTCTGCATTGATGCTGTTAATTTAAAGTATGCAGGTGTATCCGATCCTGTTTTTGCCCGAACTTTTGTTCTATTTTGAGGAATGGATTCAGAAAGTACGACTTTGTTCAAAATATATTTGTTGTATTTTTGACAAATGGCCTCACAGTTTTTTCAAATGCAAACCTGTATATTTCTAAGTTTGAGATAAGTAGCAACAAGCTGATGAAACGATGGATCATCACAAGATAGATCTTTAATACTAGCTCGTTAACACCCCCCAAGATGCTTATTTTATGCTGCTTTCACACAGAATAAGAGGGTGTTTCCCGATTAATTCTGGGCGTCTCCCTCTGTCTCTTGTTTCTGTTTGGTGACCAGGACCTTGTCAATGCGGTTGTCATCCATTTCTACGATTTTCAGATTAAAAGGTTTCCATTCACACTGCTCGCCAACACGGGGAATGTGGTCTAGTAATACCAGAATGAGACCTGCCAAAGTGTTGTATTCACTTTGATAAAGGTCTTCTTCATCGAAATATTCCAAAAAATTATAGAAAGGGCATTGTCCATTTACAATCCAGCTCTGATGGTCTTCGCGCTCAATAATGTCAGGCGTTTCAGTTTGGTCTTGGATGGTACCAACAAGACCTTCAAAGATATCGCGGAAGGTGATGATGCCCAACAGGGCTCCAAATTCATCGCAAATAAAAGCGATGGAGGAATGATATCTTTTCAAATGCTCCAATGCTTTGTAAACGGTGATGTGTTCCGGAAAATAAAGTGGTTTCTGTAGGTTTGTTTTCAAACTGAAATTGGGCTTCCCGAGTTGCATGACCAAATCTTTCAAACTGACGTAGCCGCAAATATTTTCAATATTGCCGTCAACGACAGGATAGTTGGCAAAAGGAAAATCATGTATCACGTTTTCTACTTCTTCTGAAGTCATGCAGATATTTAGCGTTACGATTTCCGTGCGATAGGTCATCAGGTGATCTACCGTTTGGTCTCCCATTATCATGGCGCGTTCCATAATGTCCTGCTCCACTTCTTCTACTTCTCCGGATTCTGTTCCTTCCTGAATGACAGATTTGATTTCTTCTTCTGTTACGCGATTATCTTGCTGGTGTAGGTGGAAAAGTTTGACGAGGGCATTGGTGTTCACGGTGAGTAGCCATACAAACGGTGCAGCCACTCCCGCAAAAAAGAGCATGGGGGGTGCACAAAATTTTGCCATTGCATTGGCCAGGTCAATGCCTATGCGCTTGGGAAATAATTCGCCTAATTCACATTGCAGATATGTCGCTGCAATGAGAATCAATGTTTTAGATACAACCGGAGCCGAGGTCACAGGTACCCCTTGTGCTGTAAGGAAAACAGTAAAGTGCTCACTCAGTTCCGCTCCGGAGTATATACCCGTGAGGATGGAAACAATCGTGATGCCTATTTGGGCCGTGGAAAGAAACTTATTGGTGTCATTCATTAGAGAAAGAGCCATCTTGGCTGTACTACTCCCTTTTTTTGCTGAGATTTGTATGCGGCTTTTGCGCGCTGAAATCAGTGCCACTTCCGACATGGAGAAGAAGGCGTTAAGCAGAATGAGTAAAAAAATAATGATAAAATGTATCATTTATGATGATGTTGTTTTCCGTTTGATGCAAAGTTACGCTATTTGGGAGATATACAAAACAATGGTTGCGAACTTTTTATTTGACAGGAAGTAAGTCCTGTTGCATTTTTGTTGGCACTTTATGAGCTATAAAAAGAAATTGTAGAATCTCTGTGGGCAATACGTTTTTGTTGTAAAACAGGTCTTAATATCTTTGTGAATGAGTATGATGAATGATCGAACAGACAAGCACAAAGATAAAAAAGAAAGGAGAGGAGCCCAAAAGTTTTACTTTTACAACATCAAATCAAGGAAAATAATACAAATTGACAAGAAAAGCAACCTTAATGAGTCATTTCTTCAAAATTTAGGCAAATAATTAAACAATATGCCTGATTTTTTTGCTGATTAATAGAATAATGATTACTTTTGCTGCCATAACAGAACCATCTAAAAGAATTTTACAAGCAAAAAGGACAAAATGTTCAAAACAAGTCTATAAATTATGTGTGGAATTATAGGAATTTTCAATATTAAAGAGCATACGGACTCGTTGAGAAGCAAAGCACTCAAAATGTCCGCCAAAATTCGCCACCGCGGCCCGGACTGGAGTGGCATTTATGTAGGAACTACAGCTATTCTGGCTCACGAACGTTTATCGATTGTGGACCCGACTTCAGGTCGTCAACCACTTTTCAGTTCTGATCGCCAACAAATTTTGGCCGTAAACGGAGAAATTTATAATCACTTGGATATTCGCAAGCACTTTGAAGGAAAATATGATTTTCAAACAGGTTCCGACTGCGAAGTCATCTTACCTCTCTACAAGGAAAAGGGCATCAAGTTTCTGGAAGATTTGAGTGGCATCTTTGCTTTTGCCCTTTATGACGAGGAAAAGGATGATTTTCTGATTGCGCGCGATCCTATGGGTGTCATACCTTTATATATAGGTCACGATCACGACGGCAAAATATACGTTTCGAGTGAATTGAAAGCTTTGGAAGGACAATGCGAATCCTACGAGCCGTTTCTTCCTGGTCATTACTATTTGGGTAGTGAAGGAAAAATGGTACGTTGGTATCAACGCGATTGGTTTGATTATGAGGCAGTGAAAAACAATCCTGCCACGGTGGAATCGGTGCATGACGCATTGGAATCGGCCGTAAAAAGGCAACTGATGTGCGACGTGCCCTACGGCGTATTGCTTTCAGGCGGACTGGACAGTTCTGTGATTTCTGCCATTGCAGAAAAACACGCCGGTAAAAGAATAGAATCGGGCAGTCAGTCAGGAGCCTGGTGGCCGCAGTTGCATTCTTTCGCCGTGGGTTTGAAAGGTGCCCCTGACTTGGAAAAGGCTCGCGAAGTAGCCGAACATATTGGAACGATACATCATGAAATTAATTATACCATTCAGGAAGGAATCGACGCACTACGTGACGTTATTTATTATATCGAGACCTACGACGTGACCACCGTAAGAGCCTCCACGCCGATGTATTTGCTGGCACGTTTTATCAAAAGTATGGGCATCAAAATGGTACTTAGCGGAGAAGGTGCCGACGAAGTATTCGGTGGCTACCTTTACTTTCACAAAGCGCCCAATGCCAAAGCTTTTCACGAGGAAACCGTGAGAAAACTGGGAAAATTGCATCTTTACGATTGTTTGCGGGCGAACAAAAGTCTGGCAGCTTGGGGTGTAGAAGGGCGCGTTCCTTTTCTGGACAAAGAATTTCTGGATGTGGCCATGCGGCTCAATCCGGAAGCCAAGATGTGCCCGGGCAAAACAATCGAGAAAAAAATTGAACGTGAGGCCTTCTCGGATATGCTCCCCCAAAGCGTAGCATGGCGTCAGAAAGAACAATTTAGCGACGGAGTGGGTTATAGCTGGATAGACACCCTGAAAGCAATGACAGCACAGGAGGTTAGCGACGCTCAGATGGTACATGCCGCAGAGCGCTTCCCCATCAACCCACCCAGAAATAAGGAGGAATATTTCTATCGTTCCATTTTTGAGGAGCACTTCCCCAGCGAAAGTGCAGCTCGCAGTGTGCCCAGTGTGCCCAGTGTGGCTTGTTCCACTGCAGAGGCTTTGGCATGGGACCAGAATTTTAAAAACATGAACGAGCCCAGTGGGCGCGCCGTGAAGGACGTTCATGAAGATGCGTAATTTGTGAATCAGTCTTATTATATACATTCTACTTGTATTTTTTCGTAAAAAGGAGACCTGTTACAAATATTCTTTTTAATGATAATGATTTAGACTTGTGTAAATTCATACTTATCGTATTTTGTAGTGATTACAAAATCCGATGGAACAGGTTTCCGAAATTAGAGGCACGAATAAAAGCGTGCCTCTTTTTTCGTTTGTTAGAATGTTCTTCCTTTTAAAAGTATGCACAAGGCTATTGTGAATTCACTTTCCCCGAAAAC
>JAQVXN010000097.1 GCA_028709135.1 Bacteroidaceae bacterium
GGGCAACATATTGTGTAATGATGCCGTTCATGCCCAGTTCAAAGAAAGTTTGAATGGCCAAGATGCTACCAAAAGTAAAATAGAATCCTTGTTCAACTTTTGTAAGGTATTTGGCGATGAAGAGTGCTGTAATGACGCCTCCTGCAGCTTGGATGATACGGGCTGTTGAAGTGTACGCAATGGATTTGTCGATACCGATTTTTTTCCCGATAGTCCTAAGTAGCGACATTAGCAAAACAAATCTTTTGAGAGAGTGAGATGAGTGAATTTCCGTAGGTATTCCTCGCTGCCGGCAATATGAACGTATTCGTCGTTAATGGCGAGACGATGTATTTTCGGATAGTTTTTGAGGCGGCCTGTGGCGTAAAGGTCACTGATTTGTTCGATGATGGCGCAACCTAAACCGCAACTTTTTTGATGCTCTTCAATGACAACCATATTTGGGTGTTTTTCAGCCAGTTTTAAAAGCTGTTCTGTCTGGAGAGGCTTAATAAAAGGGACACTGTAGATGGCTGTGTCGATGGAGAGTTCATTAATTTGGTTGACGGAGTCAAAAAGAATGGAGCCCGTGGCGAGGAGTATGTTTTTGCTGTCGGATTCGCGCAGGCAATGTAGATGGCCAAGTTGCAGCTTTTCCTGATTGTCCGGAAAAACCTGTTTCTCGCCGGCTTTACCGAGGCGGATATACATGGAACCGGGATAATTGGCAGTGAAGGAGGCTACGGCTTGAGCTTCTCCAGGATCGGATGGGGACGCTACAACCATATTCGGCAGGGTGCGCATGATGCCTATTTCTTCTGTGGCGTGGTGTGACATGCCCAAGCTACCGTAAGCAAAACCTGCTCCTACGGCAACAATTTTCACACTTCCGTTATAATAGGTTACGTCGTTGCGGATTTCTTCCAGACATCTCAGGGTTGGAAAGTTCGCAATGGAGTAGATATAAACGTTGTAGCCTTCTTTGGCTAAACCTGCAGCTACTCCAATCATATTTTGTTCGGCGATGCCGGCATTGAGAAAACGTTTTGGAAATTTATCTCTAAAAGGCTCTACAACGTGATAGCCTAAATCACCGACAATTAGAAAAATCTTGTCGTTTGTTTCTGCTTCCTTTATCAGTTGTTGAATAAATGCTGTTCTCATTTTTCTATTTCCTTAATAGCTGTTTCGTATTGTTCTTCGTTGGGTGATTTGTAATGCCATGCCAGATTGTTTTCCATGTAGCTGACGCCTTTTCCTTTTACTGTATTCGCAATAATTACAGTGGGTTTGTCTGTCTGTACTTCAAATTTCCGGAAGGCATTCAGAATTTCTTCGTGATTATGACCATCAATGTTCAAAACGTGGCAATTAAAAGCCTTCAGTTTGTCAACCAATGGTTCCAGGTTCATCACTTCGTTGGTGTTGCCCAAACTCTGAATTTTATTGTAGTCGATGATGGCGCAAAGACGGTTAAGGTGGTGGTGAGAGGCGAACATCAGGGCCTCCCAATTAGAACCCTCATCCATTTCGCCGTCACCCAGAAGTACAAAAGTGTGATAATCTTGTTCTCTTATTTGTCCAGCTAGAGCGATGCCCGTACCGTATGGCAGACCGTGGCCCAAACTTCCTGCTGAAATTTCGACTCCTGGCACAAGATGAGAGATGTGGCAAAGAAATTTGCTACCGTTTTGGCCGTAAGAATCCAGTTCTTCTGCGGGGAAAAAACCTGCTAAGGCCAGTGTGGCATAATATGACACGCAGGCGTGTCCTTTGGAAAGTAAAAAGCGGTCGCGACCTTCCCAGTTGGGCTTTTGAGGGTTATATTTCATGACGTCCGTATAGAGCACTGCCAGAATGTCGGCCATCGACATGGCGCCACCAATGTGGGACGCATTTGCGCGATAAACCATTTTAACTGACATTTCTCTAATTTGTTTTGCAAAGTCTGAACTGTTCATATTTTAGTGTTGGTTTATATTAAAGTTCTTTTTCGGAGCATCTCATTTTAGAGATGATTTTTTCGAGTCCTTTTTCAAGGGAAGTGTGCTCAAAAGGTCCGAAAGTGTGAATAAATTTGTTTGAATTTCCCAAGATCGTCATAGACTGATTTTCACGATAAGGTAGAGAGGGTTGAAAGTCAATGTTGGCGCCGGTAAGTTTTCGAATAAGAGAAAATAAATCTTTCAAAGCAATGGCGGAAGCTGAGGATAGATTGTAAATTCCGCTTTTCCCCGTGGTGCCGACGACTGATTCTATTGCTTGTGCAAAGTCTGTAGAATAGAGATAGGAATAAAGTTGTTCTCCAGCTGTGGTTTGTATTTCCTTTTCACCATTGAGACATTTGGTGATGATGGATGGAATGAGCCAACAAGGTTTTTGTTTCTCTCCGTAAATGCTGAAAATCCTTATCCACTGCCATTCTGCACCGGTTTTGCATCCGAATTCTTGTAATATTTGGCAGCAGTGAATTTTTGCCTTGGCATATTCAGAGAGAGGTCTCAGGGGATGGTTTTCGTCGACACAACTGTTGATGCGGCCATATTCATCCTGACTGCCAAGTATGATGACTTGACGATAATGTGCGAGTTGTAGTATTTCCTGTGTCATTTCAACGTTGGCAAGCTGAATGGCTGCATTATTGCGCTCGTCTGCAGATACGCCACCCCAAGCTGCATGTATCAGTATTTCTGGATCAAAAAGATGTAAATCTTCTTTCCAATAGGATTCGCCTGTGTTTATCCACTTGATTTTTTCTTCCGTTTCCGAATCAAACAGACTTTGAGACGTTTTTCGCTTCAAACAAGCTACCTGATGTCCCTTTTTTACGCAAATACAGGCCAAATAATAGCCTAAAAATCCTGTTGCTCCTGTAATGAATATCCTCATTTGTTTATATAAGTCTCAATTTGTTCGGCGCAGAGATTGTAGACATTTTCATTTTTATAGCGTTTGTACCAGTCTGTGGTCATATAGATGGATTGGTCAAGTGTCATTTTCGGTTCCCATCCTAAGCGAAAGTGAGCTTTGCTGATGTCCAGCAATAGCAAGTTGGCTTCGTGAAGAGCATTTGGGTTGGAGGCATCGCAAAGTTCTCCAGAACCATAGTTTTTTACAATTTTGGAGGCCACAGTCCATACATCTGCGATGGATTCTGTGCGCGGGCCGAAATTCCATGCTTCATTATAAATTTGAGGTTGCTCCCACATGCGTTGAGCTAAAAGCAGATAACCTCCCAGAGGTTCCAACACATGTTGCCAAGGCCTTATGGCGTGAGGAGAGCGTATAGAGATGGCTTTGTTTGCTTCCAGTGAGCGAATGCAGTCTGGTACGATTCTGTCTTTGGACCAGTCACCACCACCTATTACATTCCCAGCTCGCACACTGGCCAGACTTTTTGTATGTCCAGTTGTTTTCTCCGGATTGAAAAAGCTACGCCTCCAAGCTGAAATGGCAATTTCGGCTGCACCTTTGCTGGCAGAATAAGGGTCATATCCTCCCATGGGCTCGTTTTCACGATAACCCCATATTTGTTCTTTGTTTTCGTAACATTTGTCGGTCGTTATCATTACGCCAACGCGTGTTGAGGGTTCGCAGCGCATAGCTTCCATCACATTGATGGTGCCCATAACATTAGTTTGGAATGTTACTACGGGAATGTCGTAGCTCAGTCTTACAAGTGGTTGTGCAGCCAAATGAAAAACAATTTCCGGTTTATATTTTGCAAAAACTTCTTTTAGCGTTGCAGCATTGCAGATATCTCCTCTTAAGTCGGCTTTCAGATGTTTACCAATGTGGCTCAGACAGTAATTGTCACGCTCCGTGTAAGGATCTTTGGCCAGACCTATTACTTGTGCTCCCATCAGTTGAAGCCAGATGGAGAGCCATGAACCTTTAAAACCGGTGTGCCCGGTTACGAGTATCCGTTTGCCTGCATAGAACTTGCTTAATTCATTCATTTTCTACCAAATTTTCCATGGTGCTTTTCTCTCATTCCACATGGTGTTGAGCTCTTTGTTGTCGCGGAGCATATCCATTGGTTTCCAAAAGCCCGTATGCTTGTACGCGTGCATTTTACCGTCATTGGCCAACATTTCAAGTGGCTTCTTTTCGAAAGCCACACTATCGTCTCCTTCCGGAATGTAATCAAAAACTTCTGGTTCACAAACAAAAAAACCTATATTTATCCAGTTCCCGTCACCACAGGGTTTTTCACAGAAAGAGTGGATACGGTTGGTGTCTGGATCTATGTTTACTGCGCCGAATTTACCTTCTGGTTTGAAAACGGACATGGAGATGGCAGCGCCGCTTTGACGATGATCTTCTATGGTCCGTTGAATATTGATGTCAGCCACTCCGTCGCCATAGGTTAACAGGAACGGTTCATTACCTATAAAAGGCTGTATGCGCTTGATGCGCGCTCCCGTCATGGTGTTGAGCCCAGTGTCAACCATCGTGACTTTCCAATTTTCGGAATGACTGGAATGTACTTCAACGGAGTTGTCTGCGAGATTCACCGTCATATCGCTGTTATGTAGGTAGTAGTTGGCAAAATATTCTTTGATAATGTATTGTTTATAACCGCAGCATATAACAAAATCGTTGATGCCGTAGTGACTATAAATTTTCATGATGTGCCAGATGATGGGCTTGTTGCCAATTTCCACCATAGGTTTGGGAATTACGCTGGTAGCTTCGCTCAACCTAGAACCGAATCCTCCTGCCAATATCACAGCTTTCATGCTTCTTCTTTTTAGTTTATTTAGTTTTTAACGGTGTGGATGCATTTTAATTGTATCGTTTGTCCGTTGTTATTCTTTACAAAGTTACAGCAAAGTGAGAGAAGAGCAAAAAAAGAAACAAAGTTTTTTATTTTTGCTATTTCTAACTGCAACATAACTTATCTAAAGTTATAGTAAAGAGAGGAAAGAGTAAAATGGGAGCGAAGTTTATTATAATGAATGTTTGTCTTTGTCTCCTTACATGGTGTTTCTGAGTATGAAGCCAGAAACAATAATGTTTTTTACGTGCTGTGTATGTGATATTTGTTTGTACAGTAGATACACAAAATGTTCCCATTTTCATGGGCTTTGCAAAGAAAATGCAATTGAGAAGTTGTATTGCAAAAACAAAAGTTTTTGGTTTTAGTAATAGAAGAAGTGTAATGTGCTCACGCTTGGAATAAGAGTATTTGTGCGCTTCTGAAATATTTGATTTGATTTTGCTATTATTGAATTTTCTCGACGAAGTAGGATTTGTCTCAAAATATGTTTGTTGTGTTTTTAACGAGTAACAACTTGTTTTTAACGAATAGCGACTTGTTTTTACGTAAGATTGAAAACACCTTAATGTATTGAGAATGTGTATATTAAAGGAGTGTGTTTTTGTTGATAAAAAACGTATTCTGGGAGGTGTTTCTATGATGGAAGTTGCCGGAATAATTGATCTCGTTTGACTTGGAAAAAGAACTAATTGTCTTCTGAAGTTGAAATTTTGCTTAGATAAATGAGATTGAGCAATCTGTTACCCGTAGCAGTCTTAAAAATATTGGACTGCACATTTTTGATGGCAGCAGGTGATAGGCTGTCCTCATAAATATTGACGAGAAAATCAGCTTCAACAAGGATCTGATAATCACTGCCAACTATTGAAGAATAGGTGTGGTGATGACCTACAAGATAGCAGATACGGGCTATTTCAGATTCACTGTAACCTCCGAGTTCATCCAGTATGTGGCGAGCTTCCGCTGGACCTTCTTTTTCCTGGTAGGTGCCGGCCGATGAACCATACTTGCGTTCACTGAGATGAATACCGATGTCATGAACAATTGCTGCGGCTTCTAACATGAACTGTGTGGAAGGGTCAAGATGTTCCAAATGTCCGATGAGAGCAGCAAATTCATGTACTTTAAAAAAATGGTGAATACGTTTGGCATCCCCAATGTCATAAGTCACCATGGCTGCAATTAAAAGAGGGAGTCGGTTGTCCATTGTGCTGGCGTTTATGGGAAGTTATGTTCTCTGTTTTAAGAATGAAAAGCAAGAAGTCCTGGTAATGGACTGCGCTCTGTTTTTCCTATTGCGAAACCTTCAAGGTTTGCTGCTTCTTCTAATTCGGGGCGAAAACTGTATGCGATGCCACCAACGAAATGGAGAGGTAATTCAGGATGAGCATATATGCGTATATTGCGTTGTAAAAAGCGACGAAAATGATCTATCAGAAAGGTATGTACGGCAGGATTGTCGCGGTGCTTACGTGGCACGATGCTAAGTGAGGCCAAGTAGCGGTTGGCCAAAGGATGACGATATACGTTTTCTATGATTTCGGCTTGTGAGGTACCTGTTTCACGGAAAAAGGCGTCAATAATTTCTTGAGGCATGAGACCCTTTAAAATATCTGCTACGAAGTTCCTGCCCATTACAGCTCCGCTCCCTTCATCTCCAAGAATATAGCCCAGTGGGGGCGTGTTTTGAAGAATATTGGTTCCATCATAATAGCAGCTGTTGGTACCCGTGCCGAGAATGCAGGCTATGCCTGGAGTGTGACCGCAAAGGGCTCGTGCTGCTCCCCAAAGATCAGAGAGAACTTCTACCGGAATGTTACCAAATATTTCACGTAGTAAAGTTGCTATTGCAGGAGACGTAGACGGTGTACAACCGGCGCCATAGAAACAGACGGCATCCGGGAGTATATCCAAGTGAGGTTTTAATTCTTTTTCAAGAATAGAACGAATGATGATAGAATCCTGATGAACAGGACTGATACCTTGCGTTTGAACTCGTTTCAATTCTTCTCCTCCGTCAGAAAGACACCAGTCGGTTTTGGTGGCTCCAGCGTCAGCTATCAATATCTTTTTCATATAGCTTCTTGTTTTTCTTTTCAATATTAGCGTTATGTCCGAATTCTTTCAATTTGAGGCTTTTGCTTCTTTCCTGATGCCGAAAGAAGGATCTATTTTAACCAAACGCGTTACTAAAATTGTGGCAACACAGCTCACCATGACTACAATAAAAAAATTGGAATAACCAATGGCCTCCTGTAACATTCCGGCAAAAAGACCTGGAATCATCATGCTTGCAGCCATGAAAGCT
>JAQVXN010000098.1 GCA_028709135.1 Bacteroidaceae bacterium
TGATTCCGGTGGCTGCGTCATTTTCTACGGAACGAAAGATACTTTGATTTGTGGTTGTTATGGTGTGAATCCATATTTGCTCTCCGGAAGGGTTCCAAATGCGCCAAAAGTTTGTCGTGAGGTAACACTGTCTCATCAGAAAGATTGGATCAGAGCCTGCAAGGAAAGTCCCGAAAACAGAGTTGAGACGGCGTCATGTTTTGCTGTGTCTGGTCCGTTAACCGAAATGGTTGATATGGGAGTGTTAGGAATTCGTTTGCAATCACTAAATCAGGTGCTGGAATGGGATGGGCCCAAAATGCAATTTACAAATATTGATCCGAATGCATCGATTAGAATTTGTATAAAGGACGGATTTAATATTAAGGATGGCCATCCTACATTTAATAAGAGCTGGACGGAACCGCAGAATGCATTGGCTTTTGCCAATGAGTTAATTAAACATACTTACAGAGACGGTTGGAAACTTCCAGATATGCCGGTATAAATTGGAAATAAAAAAGAATTTGGTCCCCAAAGTCAGAATTGGTTTTGGGGACTCTTTCTTATAAAATAAATAGGAGCCTTTCTGTAAAAGAATATGGGTAGAAAATGGAATTTATATTGATGGAAATTGTTTTTCAAATGAAAATCGTAACTTTGAAAGAAAGTTTATATGATGCATAAGTTTATAATTACGTTGTTGCTGAGTTCTCTCCTTGTACCATTAATAGCGCAAACCTATCAGATAAAGAGAGATATAAAGTATATATTGCCTTCAGATACATCTGTATATCGGCAGGAGCAATGTAAATTGGATCTTTATTTCCCAGAAAAAACAAAAGGTTTCAAAACTCTGGTATGGTTTCATGGCGGAGGACTTACGGGTGGAGAAAAGGAAATTCCGGTTCAATTGAAAGGACATGGCTTTGCCGTTGTTGGAGTTAATTACAGACTATTTCCGCGCGGAAAGAATCCTGATTATACAATTGATGCGGCTGAAGCTGTTGCGTGGGTCTTTAAGCATATTTCGGAATATGGCGGTGATGCAGGTAAGATTTATGTGGCTGGACATTCTGCAGGCGGATATCTGACCTCCATGCTTTTATTGGACAAGTCCTATTTGGGTAAGTTCGGCATAGATGCAGATTCTGTAAGAGGTTATTTCCCGATTAGCGGGCAATGTGCAACGCACTATACCATTCGTACAGAGCGCAGAATTCCTTTTAACGTGCCTCTCGTGGATAAATACGCACCTCTTAATAATGTACGCAAAATTGGAACACAGTTGGTCCTAATTACGGCAGATCGAAAATTGGAACAAATGGGGCGTTATGAAGAAAATCTTTATTTGAAAGCAGTTTTGGAAGGTATTGGCAATCGTGAAATCCCTCTGTATGAATTAGCGGGTTTTAATCATGGAGAGGTGGCAGAACCGGCGTGTTTGCTGATAGACAAACTTATAAAATAAAACGGTCCAAGAGTTTTTAGGTCTTGAACCGTTTTGTTTTTTCTGAAATATAGAATCCTATAGAACCTTCTTGTAAAGTTCAGCAATTTCAGCTTCGGTAACGTCACGCGGATTTCCCGGTGTGCAGACGTCTGCGATGGCTTGGGCAGCAAGAGCGGGAATATTTTTTTCCGTAATTCCGAGATCTGTGAGATGTTGTGGAATATTAACTTTGATAGCCAATGCGCGAACAGCGTCACAAGCAGCTTGAGCAGCTTGTTCTGGGCTCATACCTTTAGTATCAACTCCCATAGTACGTGCAATAACTCCGAATTTTTCAATGCAGTAAGGTTTATTGAACTCCATGATCGTGGGCAGCAGTAAGGCATTTGCAACACCGTGTGGAACGTCAAATAAAGCTCCCATGGGGTGCGCCATGCCGTGTACCAAACCGAGTCCTACATTAGAGAATGCCTGTGCAGCAACATATTGTGCCAGAGCCATTGCTTCGCGTCCTTTCGGATTGTGTGGTTCTTCAACGGCAGTAACCAAATTGTCCTTAATCATGCGGATGGCCTCAATTTCATACATGTCACTTAATGCCCATGCGCCTTTGGTGATGTAACCTTCGATGGCATGTGTCAGTGCGTCCATTCCGGTTGCAGCTGTGAGTCCTTTGGGCAGGGAGTACATAAGTTCCGGATCGATAATTGCAACAGCAGGAATGTCGTTGGGGTCAACACAAACCATTTTTTTCTGCTTCTTTTCGTCAATAATAACGTAGTTAATGGTTACTTCAGCTCCGGTTCCGGCTGTAGTCGGCAGTGCGATAATTGGAACGCTCTTATTTTTTGTTTCTGCGCATCCTTCCAGAGAAACGACATCAGCAAAATCAGGATTGTTGCATACGATGCCAATTCCTTTTGCTGTATCCATGGAAGAACCTCCTCCAATAGCAATGAGGCAGTCGGCTCCGGATTTTTTGAAAGCGGCAACACCTTGCTGTACATTTGTTACGGTAGGATTGGGCTTAATTTCACTATAGATCTCGTAGGGAATACCAGCTTCGTCGAGTACGTCTGTGACGAGTTTCGTTGTACCTACTTTAATTAAACCTTTGTCGCTAGCAACAAGGGCTTTGTGAAGATTAAGGCGTTTTAAAACTGCGGGCAATTCTTTTCTTGCACCTGGGCCGAAGTATGAAACTTCGTTTAAAATAAATCTGTTAATCATTAAATTGTTTGTATTTTTTCGTCAATAGAGGCGAGTTTCTATTTGTTTGCACAAAATTACAACCTTTTTTTTCTACAGCTAAATTTTTCGTTGTTGAATATAAGCAATTTGTTGCTAGATAGCATAAAAATTAATCTTTTCGAAAGAGTTAGGTGTTTATTTATGAACTGGAAATGTCAGAAACGAAGTGTAAGATTTCATCTGTTTTATTTGGTCGAAACCAAACAATAGACGAATCATTGTTGAACCACATCATTTGTTTTCGAGCATAGATGCGAGTGTTGCGTTTAATTTTTTCTACAGCTTCTTCCAATGTCCATTTCCCTTCAAAATAATTGAAAAGTTCTTTATATCCCACCGTGTTTAGCGAATTATAATCTTTTTGAGGGAAAACGCGTTGAGCTTCTTCAAGCAGTCCCTGTTGCATCATTTGATCTACGCGGTTATTGATTCGTTGATAAAGTTCTTCTCGGGGAAGTTGCAAACCAATTTTTATGATCCGAAATGGGCGTCTCATTTGTTTTGAACCTAAAAAGGAAGAAAAGGGCTTTGCGGTCATGTGGCAAATTTCAAGAGCGTGTAGTACACGGCGAGGATTTTGTAGATCAACTTGCTGATACCAATCTGGGTCAAGACGTTTCAATTCCTCGGTTAAAGATTTTAATCCCTCATTTTGAAGCCGTTTTTGAAGTGTTTGACGTGTGATTTCATCCACAGTTGGAATCTCGTCTATACCCTTGCAGACGGCATCAATATAAAGCATACTGCCCCCGGTAAGCAGGATGTTTGTGTGTGTTTGAAAAAGTTTTGTCAGTAGTTCAATGGCGTCGTGCTCATATTGTGCGGCACTGTAATAATCCTGAAGAGCTAAGGTCCCCACAAAATAATGACGTACGGCATTTTGCTGTTCGATAGTAGGAGCTGCGGTACCAATAGGCAAATCGTGATAAAGCTGGCGAGAGTCTGCTCCTAAGATAGGGGAATGAAGTAAATGAGCGATGGAAAGACTGCTTTCTGTTTTTCCAACGCCGGTAGGACCTAGCAGAACGAAGAGCGTTTTCATGCCTTCTGCCTGAAAAGAGTCAGTGTTCTTCTATTTCGAAACCTTCCGGATCGAATTCTTCCTGATCAAAGTCGTCGCTTCCAAAATAGTTGTTGTCGTCGCCCAAATCATTCGTATCGACATTCTTCGTTGAAGGGGTGGGAGTTTCGTCGTTGCTGATTTGTTGCGGTGCATTTCCTTTGGAACGCGTACATTGAGCCTTTTTAAGTGTTTCTCCTGTGATGAATTCTGTTACTTTTAGATAGAACACGCGATCATTAAAGGTATCAAAAACGTAAATGAGTTTTTGATCCTCATCATGAATAAAATCGCGCAGACAAGTTTTTGCCATGATGTAAATATCTTTGTCTGCATCTCCTGTACCCATGTCTTCGCGGGTAATTTGATCTTCCTGCTCCCAATTGTCGTTGCAAGTATAGAAACTTGTAACCTGATCGTCTTTATAATTGCAGGCGTCCAGAATGGCGTTGTTTAAATCTAAAAAAGAAGCATCTGCGTCAATCGTGATTTCTCGCAGAAAGTCTTCAATCTCATCGCAAATAAAAACTACTTTGAATAACATATTTATCGGTCGTAAATAATACCACGTTTAGATGATTCCACAAAGTTTGCAATGTATTCCACTTCAGGGTTATCCGGAAACTTTTTGCGAATAGCAGAAAGGCGTTCTTCAAGTGAAATGCCGCGATCGTAAATAATGCGGTAAGCATCGTGGATGGCGTCAATTTGTTCTATTGAAAAGTTATTGCGGCGAAGTCCTACAAGATTAAGTCCACAAAATTGTGCAGGCTCACGAGCTACTGTCACATAAGGTGGAATGTCTTGTGCTGTACGTGTGCCGCCGCCGAGCATAATATAGCTGCCTACGTGGCAGAATTGGTGAATCAGTACGCATGCACTGATAATGGCATTGTCGTCGATAGCCACTTCGCCCGCGATTTTGGATGAATTGCCAATAATGGTGTTGTTGCAGAGTCGCACGTCATGAGCAATATGAACACCTTCCATCAGAAGGTTATTATTGCCAACAATAGTTTTCCCTTTTGCTGCGGTACCTCTGTTAATGGTAACGTTTTCGCGAATTTTATTGTTGTTGCCTATTTCGGCTGTAGTTTCTTCTCCCCTGAATTTTAAATCTTGAGGAATAGCGCTGATGACAGCACCTGGAAAGAAAATGTTGCCGTTGCCTATTCGGGCGCCATAGAGAACGGTTACGCTGTTCATTAAAATGTTGTCATCGCCGATGGTTACATTCTTGTCGATGTAACAAAACGGACCGATTTCACAATTTTCTCCAATAACAGCTTCGGGGTCAATATACGCCAGATGGCTTATTTTACTCATTATTTATATAGGTATATGTTTTCTTATTTGTTCTTTACTATTTGTGCTGTAAAAGTAGCTTCACTGACCACTTTGTCACCCACAAATACGAACCCTTTCATAGAGGAAACTCCGTGACGAATGGGAGCAATGAGTTCTACGCGGAAAATTAGCGTATCGCCCGGCACTACTTTTTGGCGAAATTTCACTCCGTCTATTTTCATGAAGTAGGTGCTCCATTTTTCGGGGTCCTTAACGGAGTTAAGAACGAGGAGTCCTCCAGCTTGTGCCATGGCTTCTACTTGCAAGACTCCCGGCATTACGGGTTCTTGCGGAAAATGTCCCTGAAAGAAAGGTTCGTTGCTTGTTACATTTTTAACTGCAACAATATAATTTGAGCCCATTTCAACCACTTTGTCCACCAATTGCATGGGGTAGCGATGAGGAAGTAATTCCCGAATGCGGTTTACGTCCATTAATGGTGCTACATTGCAATCGTAGATGGGGGCCTGAACTTCGTGTGCACGAATTTCGCGACGAATTTGTCGGGCAAAAAGATTATTGATGGTGTGCCCGGGTTTGGTTGCTATGATGCGGCCTTTTATTGGGCGGCCAATGAGGGCCATATCGCCAATGATGTCAAGAAGCTTATGGCGTGCGGGCTCATTTTCCCAAACGAGTGGTTTGTTGTTCAGAAAACCTAATTTTTTGGCATCTTTATGGTCAATATGCAGGTGGTCTGCCAGTTTATCCAAACGTTCCTGAGGAATTTCATCTTCATAGATAACGATGGCGTTGTCCAGATCTCCGCCCTTAATCAGTCCTGCCTGAGTGAGGGGTTCCACGTCACGAACAAACACAAAGGTGCGGGCTCCTGCTATTTCATTTTCGAAATTGTCAATGTTTTCTAACGTTGCAAACTGGCTGGAGAACCATTTTGACTGATAGGAAATCATGGTTGTGATACTAAAATTCTCGTCTGGTAAAATCATGATGGAAGCACCGGTCTTCTCATCGTGGACTTCAATTTTTTTTCGAATAATATAAACGTCTTTATTGGCGTTTTGTTCTACAACACCTACCTTGAGAATATTTTCGGCATAAGTTGCTGCGCTGCCTTCCAAAATTGGCATTTCCGGGCCGTTTACCTGAATCAAGCAGTTGTCAATATCCATACCATAAAGAGCCGCCAAGGCGTGCTCCACCGTAGAGCAACGAATGTTGGGATCTTCTTTTGCTAATACGGTACTGCGTTTGGTGTCAACCACATTTTCTGCAATGGCCTCAATGATAGGTTGTCCTTCAAGGTCAATACGTTGAATTTTATATCCCGTATTTTCTGGTGCGGGATTAAATGTCGCAGTAATATATAACCCGGTATGAAGTCCTTTCCCGTAAAGAGAAAAACTACCTTTCAGGGTTTTTTGTTTCAGCATATCAGTATTATTTTTGTTTTGGTTGTTTCTTTAATTCTTTTTTTAATTCTTGCAGTTCCGTTTTCATGTCTTCCAATTCACGTGACATTTGAGGAAGGTTATGGAATACGGCATTGCAACGTGCAAAGCGGCGTGCGTCCATAGCGGGGGAACCTAATAGAGTGGTGTTACCTTTTGGAATGCTTCTGCCTATGCCGGCTTGTGCTCCACTTAGTGTGCGATCGCCTATCACGGCGTGGCCGATGATGCCTACTTGGCCGCCGAACATACACCAACTGCCAATTTTTGTGGAACCTGCAACGCCAACTTGAGCACTCATAACGGTGTTTTCTCCCACGATTACATTGTGGGCTATTTGCACCAGATTATCTAGTTTTACACCTTTCTTAACTATGGTGGAACCCATTGTAGAGCGGTCTACACAAGTGTTTGCACCGATTTCAACATCGTCTTCTATCGTTGCAATACCTATTTGCGGAATCTTCTCATAACCGTT
>JAQVXN010000099.1 GCA_028709135.1 Bacteroidaceae bacterium
ACTCTGCTGCTCTTGCGATAACGTTTGTCCGGCTAAAATTAATTTATCCGAGCAGATTTATCGTTGGCGACAATCTCTTGACACAATAGGCAAAGCAGACAAAATGAAAAAAGCCATGTCAAACGGGATGTCTATTGTCTTCAACAATCCCCGGCTCTATCAAACAACGCTTAAATTCGCACCTATTATCAATAAACTTCCACATTGCCTTGTTTACACAAAAATCAATGCATGGGGACAAGGGCGCGAAATGCCCTCATTTGCCAAACATTCTTTTGAAGAACTATGGAAAAAAGGAAAAGTTAAATAATTCTGATCAACTATGAACAGCAAAGATGCCATTTTGGCAAATATCAAAAAGAACATCCGGCATACTTATGACAAACCGGAAATCAACATTCCAGGTATCCACTACCTCGACGTCATACAGCAATTCATTGATATCAGTAAAACGGTAGGAGGAAAAGTAGAACATCTCAAAAAAGGTGAAAATGTCAACGAACTTATCAGGCGCTGTTATCCCGATGCAAAAAAAATAGCATCCAATCTCCCTGAAATAAATATTGCCACAACAAATCCAGACACGGTCAACCAAGCACAAGAACTCAACGATACCGACGTAACCATCGTTCGCGGCCAATGGGGCGTTGCCGAGAACGGATGCATCTGGATTCCTCAAGACACCAAGGAAAAAGCGGCCTATTTTATCTGTGAATATCTTGTCATTATACTCTCTTCCAAACGAATTGTTCACAATATGCATGAAGCCTATCAAAAAATTCAATTCAACAATTACGGCTTCGGCACATTTATTTCAGGTCCCTCCAAAACAGCAGACATTGAACAAGCTCTGGTTATGGGAGCCCAAAGCGCCCGCGGCGTCACCATTATCCTGACAGACGAATAAAGAATTCCACTTATACTGTGCAATCCGCCTAAAACAAAAACAACAAAATCTTTCTACCACTAGAAACCTCACCCTAGCAGGAAGAAAACTGAGTTGAAATTTGCTTAATTCAAAAAAAAATTGTTCCTTTGCACTGCTTTTCGCGTAATCGCTGTCAGGATGCAGAGTTCCCTGTTATGTTGCGCGAAACTGATAAAATAATATAACTGCCACATTGAAAAATGGAAGATTTAATTAAAGTTGCTGAAGAAGCATTCAAATCAGGTAAAGAATATCCCGAATTCCGTTCTGGCGATACTATTAGTGTTGCCTACAAAATCGTCGAAGGTAACAAGGAACGTATTCAGGTTTTTCGCGGTGTCGTTATCAAGATTTCAGGTCACATGGACCAGAAACGCTTTACGGTTCGCAAGATGTCAGGTTCTGTAGGTGTAGAACGTATTTTCCCTATGAATTCCCCTGCTATTGACAGTATCAAGGTAGAGAAAAAAGGAAAAGTTCGCCGCGCCAAGTTATACTACTTACGTGAACTCACCGGGAAGAAAGCCCGCATCAAAGAAAGAAGAGTTATTGTTAAAGGCCAAGAGAAGTCTTAAACAAACTCCAAACAATCATAAAAACGGGATGACAGTCAAAAAGACTTCATCCCGTTTTAATATTTACACGATCCTATCGAGGCCATTGTTATTTCTAGATTTGTAATTATTATCGAGAAAAGCCCTTTTATCATACAAAAAAACACGATTAATGAAACGCATCAAATTTTTATTACTTTATCTGCTTCTGTCCACTTCCGCTCTTTTTGCTACCGGAATAAAAACTAAACCTATTTATAAAGACCCTTCTCAACCTGTAGAAGTACGCATAAACGATTTGCTCAACCGAATGACACTGCAGGAAAAAATTCTTCAAATCACGCAATCAAGTGCAGGTTCAAACGACGTACCTCAAAACAGACTGGAAGTTGCTCAAAAAAGTAATCCACAATTAGGCTCTTTCATCTATGGGAACGAAAACGCCGTATTGCGCAACATGATACAAAAAGACGCCATCGAGAAAACTCGTTTGGGAATTCCAGTTCTCTTTGGTTGCGACATTATTCACGGTTATCGCACCGTATACAGTATTCCCCTTGGAATTGGATGTTCCTGGAATACGGATCTTTATCGACAAGCCTGCTCCGTTGCAGCACGAGAATCAAGGCTAAGCGGAGTAGATTGGACATTTTCGCCTATGATAGACGTGGCACGCGACCCCCGCTGGGGACGCATCGCAGAAGGTTATGGAGAAGATCCCTATACCAATGCACGTTTCGCAGAAGCTGCCGTGAAGGGATTTCAAGGTGACACCCTGAGTGCTCCTTACAGTATTGCAGCTTGCCTGAAACATTATGTGGCTTACGGCGCATCTGAAGCCGGACGTGATTACGTTTACGCAGAAGTATCCGATCAAACACTATGGGATACTTACCTTCCACCGTATGAAGCTGGAGTTAAAGCTGGAGCCGCTTCTATTATGAGTTCTTTCAATCTTATTAGTGGCGTACCCGGATCAGCAAATCCCTACACGCTTACAGAAATTCTAAGAAATCAATGGAAATGGGATGGCTTGGTTGTTGCCGACTATGCCGCCATAGACCAACTTATCAACCAACATGTTGCAGCCAATCGCAAAGAGGCTTCAAAACTTGCGTTGGAAAGTGGTGTAAACCTGGATATGTGCGACAACTGCTATCCCGAAAACCTGGAAGCACTCGTCAATGAAGGCAAATTGGACGTAAGTACCATTGATAACGCTGTCAAGAACATTTTACGTTTGAAATTCCGTTTAGGTCTCTTTGAAAGTCCTTATACCAAGGAACTCCCCGAAAAAAGCCGCGTCATGCAACAAGATGGCCTCAATATAGTCAAGAATCTCGCTGAAGAAACTTTTGTCTTACTAAAAAATGACAAGAATCTCCTTCCACTTCAAAAAGACAAAAAAATAGCCTTAATCGGACCTCTTGCAGACGAAAAAGGAGAACTTTTGGGCTGCTGGTCGGGTCACGGACACCCAGAAGACGTGGTTTCTATTTTCACCGGCATGAAGCAGGAATTTGGAGAATCAAACGTGGTCTTTGCAAAAGGTTGCGAAATAGACGGCAATGACTCTACCCATTTTGGCGAAGCTCTTCAAGCCGCCAATCGGGCAGACGTAGTTGTTGTTTGTCTTGGAGAACACAGTTGGTGGACAGGTGAAAGCGCTTCGCGTTCCGACATCACATTGCCATCTTTACAATTACACCTACTCAAAACCATCGAAAATACCGGCAAACCTGTTGTACTTCTACTCGCAAATGGGCGTCCTCTAGCTTTGGAGGATGTTGCACCACACTGTAAAGCCATTCTCGAAATATGGCAGCCAGGCATACAAGCTGGCGTTGCTGTTGCTCAGACGCTTTCTGGAACTAACAATCCGAGTGGCAGACTCGATGTAACTTTTCCACGAAGTGTAGGACAAATTCCTATTTACTATGACCGCAGAAACCCAGCACGCACAGGCGAGATGGGACACTATCAGGACATTTCATCAGATCCGATGTACGAATTCGGCTACGGCCTGAGCTATACACAGTTTACACCGAGCGACATCACAACGTCCTCCGTAACCGTACATGAAGGACAGCCTTTTCAAGTTGAGATCAACGTCACCAACAACGGACAATATGATGGAAAAGAAGTCGTCCAATGGTTTGTATCTGCAAAAGCCGACAAAATTGCCCGCCCCATTAAAGAACTCAGGTTCTTTGACAAACAGATGATTAAAAAAGGTGAAGCAAAAACTTTTAAATGTAATATCGATCCATTAAGAGATTTAGGTTTCGTAGATAACAAAGGACACCACTTTCTCACAGCAGGAGATTATACCATTTCGGCTCTCGGGAAAAATATTCAAATAACAGTTACACCAAAACCATAACAAGAATCTCATCTCTGTTTTAGTAGAAATTTCCATCTTTTGGACACTGTTTCTTAAGAACAAATTGATTGTATTAGAAACACAAATTATTCCATATCTGTAGGTGCTTCAGAGCACCTACTTTTTTATTAATTCAGTCTGCAACCATAAAACAGACAAAAAAGATCATAGTGAAAACACTTCATTAAAGCCTAAAGTCAACACAAAAGAGCAAAATGAACTGAAATGTTTAAAGAATGGAAGTTTCGGGGAAGAAAAGTTCAATTTGGCGCTAGGTCTATTGTTTATCTTTGTTTCCTTTTTTGAAAATACAGGCCGTAAAATAAACTCGTTGCTTTCAAAGAATTCATTCAATCGTGTTTTTCTAATTTTTATTGGCTCAATCAAAGTTGGTGACGCAGTGCGTCACAAAAGAAACGCAGTGCGTCATGAAAAAAACGCGTCGCGTCACAAAAGAAACGCACCGCGTCACATACAATAAGAAGTAACTTTTCATTTAGAACACAATATCCTGATAGAATTTCAGCCAAATAATGAAAAGTATCAAGTGTATCAAACAACCTACGAGGTGAAATGTTTCTGTCTGGTTAAAGTTCTGATCTATAAAATGCTTTTTAAAAAATAGGAATGCAATTAAAGTATTTAAAATTCGCACGTGTCAGATTGATATGGAAGCCTATAGAATCTGTTGTTCAAATATTAATATAAGGTATTCCACAAGTACATATTCCTCAACAAAAATAAATGAGCTGTGTAACATCTCATTTATGCTGTGAAATAATTGCATCCCTAGACAGTATGACATTTTCCAGATTTTCCCACACTTTACCGCGTATTCATCCTTTTTATCGCGAAAACAAGAAATATCTTAAATGTGACATTTCAATTAAAAAACAATCAAAAAAATTTGCCCCACAAGGAATTTTTGATTAACTTTGGCAACGAATTCTAATGATAAGCACAGACCATCATCAAAAATATAGATAACAAATTGCTCGACGCAATGAGAGAAATGTCTGCAATTACGCTTGACCAGATGAGTCGAATCAGGCTAATGAATCGTGTAGACACTAAGTTCTTAACTAACAAAGAAGAACTGTTGGAAATTTTGTCTTATGTCCAAAAAACCTATTTTGTACAAGAAGTAGAACATAAGAGAATTGCGAGTTATCGTACCACGTATTGGGATGATAATGAACATCATTTTTATCTCATGCATCAGAATGGTCACCAGCCAAGAATGAAGATACGTGTCAGAACATACGAAGATTCCGATGACCTCACCTTCTTGGAAATTAAAAGTAAAGATAATAAAGGGAAAACTCATAAAGTGAGAACTCGAGTAAAGTCCCAAAATGAATTATCACAAAGTGGAGGCAATGATTTTCTATCTGACAATGCAGGCATTGAACTAACAGAATTACATCCGTGCTTACAGAATCATTTTAAACGTATTACCCTTGTTAACAATGGCATGACAGAACGTTTGACCATCGATTTCGATATTGAATACAATAATTTCGAGACAAACGAAACGGCAGATACAGGTAATTTGGCCGTTATCGAATTGAAGTGCAACGGTATGTTTTTTTCTCCAATCAGCGATATCTTAACAAAGCTACACATCCACAGTGGTGGATATAGCAAATATATATTTGGATCTTTTATGACGAACTCAAACTTAAAAAGTAATCTCATTAAACCTAAATTTGTAGAAATCAAGAAATTCATATAGAAATTTATATAAACTAAATTTGTAGAACCCTTTTATTTAAAATCAAAATGATAAGCCTGTTAACAACAAACTTGCTTGGTGCAATGACTTTTATGGGTATGGACATCATCAACGTACCCGGTCTAGTAGAAATGCTTCTTCGTTTTATACTGAACATGCTCATGGTATGGATTATTGTTCAGTTCTTTTACTATCCGAAAAGCCAGCGCCGAGACTACTATTTTACATTCCTTCTTATTTCCGTAAGTATTTTTATGCTAATTTTCCTCATGGACGGTTCAAAAATGAAAATTGGAGCTGCCCTTGGACTTTTCGCTGTATTTGGCATCATACGTTACCGCACGGAATCTGTGCCTATTCGGGAAATGACTTACCTGTTCTTTCTCGTTGCACTTTCGGTTGTTAACGGGATGGCAGCGAAACTAAGCCTTTCCGAACTGATAATAGCCAACATTCTCTTTATTATTTCAGTAGCTGTCAGCGAAAGTAACAAACTGGCCAAACACGTTTCATGTAAATTCGTCAAATACGACAATATTAAACTCATTGTGCCCCAACGCCGTGAAGAAATGAAAGCAGACTTGGAAGAGCGTCTGGGCGTCAAAGTTCTGAACGTAGAAATCGGTTCTGTAGATTTCCTTCGCGATGCCGCACTTATTAAGGTCTTTTATGAAGGACTTGATAATGAAGCTAACACGGCCGACAGTCTTTCAGCCATGCCAAAAGATTATGAATAAATCGCGCATATTCTTCAGTCTTCTACTTCCAGCATGTAGTTTGTTACCCATCCACGCCGATGATTTTGGTTTGTGGACAGATGCAGGACTATCTCAGAATCTAGGTTCAACGGGCCTTTCAGCCGACGTTGATCTTGGATTTCGCATGAACAACAACTGGAGAAATGTTGACCGATGGAGTGCAGGCGCAGATCTCAGCTACAATTTGACCAAATTTCTCAAAATTGGTGCAGGATATGATTTCCTTTATAGCTACCAACAATCTGTTTATCAAGACAAATATAGCGATACATCGTGGAAAGGATATAATTTGGAAAATAGTTACTGGCGCTCCAAAAATCGTTTTCACGTTGATTTAAAAGGAAAAATTGACGTCAGTCGCTTTACGTTTTCCTTGCGTGAACGCTATCAACTCACCGAATATAATTTCGTTTCCTATCGCAAAGACAAATATCGCTATAACACACAGCAGAATCTAGATGGAACAACATCTTATATTCTCCAAAGTGGTTATCCCGAAAGTGAACAGGATTACAAATCGCATAAAACGAAACATTATCTCCGCTCGTGTCTACAGATGGAATACAACATCTCTCATTGTGCCATAAATCCATACGCATCTT
>JAQVXN010000100.1 GCA_028709135.1 Bacteroidaceae bacterium
AATGCGTCTTTTGTATTGTCAAAACCCAATGAGTACTGCTGAATACAACAGTGGCTTGCATACGGCTCAATCTCCCTTTTATTTAATGTTGCGCAATACAAACAAGACATCTCCCGATTATGGCAGTCAGCTCTGGTTCGGAGTGCCCAGTTTTGATTATCGCGACACGAAACTAGCAGCGACCCCTAAAGTTAGTTGGGATATCGGAACCTCTACCTATATTTATCAACTCCCATCCCGCAAGGTGTGGGGTGATATCCTTTTTACAGATTGTAGATGGCATTCTTGTAAAGTGGATATCCTCGCAATGATTCAAAACGCCATAATTTTTTTGCAACATCAGAACCTGTTCAAAAATACAACAATCAAAGATTTACAGGTTACTCACATGAATTTCGGATGGGAATGTCCTGGTACATTTGATGCTGCCGTGCAAGTCAAAAATTTCTCTCTTAAGGCTCGTCCAATAGAACCGTAAAAGAAATCTTTTTCTTTCAATGAGGTGTAAGGATTGTTTTTACATCTGTAAGATTCGTTGAGTTGATGATTTAACTTCAAAATTATTATTGATCCCTTGTGAAGATGTAAACCATGTATTGTTGGTTGTTCCATCTAAAAACAGCAACTACAATTTGCATTTCATTCATATTCGTTACAACTATTATTAAAAATCCTCCTTTTAACGTTTCCATCATAAAACACTTTGTTTTCTATGAGGTGTTTTCTTCCAGTTAACTGTATTTTTGCATATTGAAAAGAGGAACTTCAAATGGGAGAGAAAAGCGAAAAATTGTGGAATACTAATTATTTAAAGGTTTGGACTGCAAATTTTATGCTGTTTTTTTCATTTATGGTCCTGACTCCTTTGCTACCTTTATACATGAGCGAGACGTACGGTGCCGGGAAGCATACGATAGGTCTGGTTCTTTCCGGTTACACGCTTACAGCTCTTTTGGTACGTTCTCTAAGTGGTTATCTGGTGGACCGCTTCCCTCGTAAAATCGTTTTACTAATCTGTTATGCCTTATTCTGTATCTTTTTTATGGGGTACTTTTTTACGGCGTGGTCTTTGTTGATGTTTACGATTCTCCGTACACTTCATGGAGCCCCGTTCGGAGCTGTTACGGTCGCTAACAGTACTGTTGCAATTGATGTACTTCACCCCTCGCGCCGTGCGGAAGGAATTGGTTATTACGGTCTCAGCAATAATATAGCGACTGCAATAAGCCCATCCGTAGGTCTTTATATTTATCAGGCCTGTGGCAACTATAATATGATTTTTCTCCTTTCTGTGATTTGTTCTGCGATTGGCCTTTGCATTGACAGTACCTTGAAATTGCCTCCGCGTCCTGTTATCAAGGAAAAGAAAAAACTTTCTTTTGATCGTTTCTTCCTCTTTAATGGTTGGAGTGAAGGTATTTCATTATCTTGTTTTGCGTTCTCTTATGGCATTCTCTCTACCTATCTTGCTATTTATGGAAAGGAAAAACTAGGCATTTTGGGTGGTACAGGTTTATTTTTTATGATTCTTTCCATTGGTTTGATCCTTTCACGTCTTATTGGGAGTCACAGTCTGAGAGAAGGTAAAATTGTTCAAAATGTATCCGTCGGAATACTGATCTCTCTTTGTGGCTATTTGCTTTTTGCTGCCTTCCATACTTTCTGGGCCTATTATGGCGCGGCTCTTATTATTGGCTTGGGTAACGGTCACATGTTTCCGGGATTTCAAAATATGTTTGTTAATTTGGCATCACATACACAACGTGGTACCGCCAATTCGATGTTACTTACTTCTTGGGATCTTGGTATTGGAATGGGCATTCTGGCGGGTGGTACTATTGCGGAAACCTCAGGCTACTCTGCTGCTTTCTGGTGGGCTTGGATTATCAATGCCTGTGGCGTTATTTTCTTTTTCGCTTATGTGCGTAAAAATTATTTGAAAAACAAATTGCGGTAATTTATACCATAAATTTTTGAACAGCTGACGCGTCCTCTCATTATTGTGATTCCAATTGATTTCTTAAAAAGTTGTTTTTAGATATGTACGCGATTTCTAAAAAATTATCTGTGCGTTTTTCTTCTTTTTAAAATTACTGCAGATAACATGACTTTTTCAAAAATAGATTTGTTGCTTTTTTTATGAGCCTAGTTAAAAGGCAGGAGCAAAATAAATTGAGCTAAAATGTTTAAAGAATGGAAATTTAGGCGTAGGAAAGTTCAATTTAACTCTGGGGCTGTTGTTTATCCTGCTTTTTTGTGAGAATACAGTCCGTAAAATGAACTTGTTGCTTTCAAAGACTTGATTCGATCATGTTCTATAAATTTTTACTTGCTGAATCAAAGTTGGTGACGCAGTGCGTCACAAAAGAAACGCAGTGCGTCATGAAAGAAACGCGTCGCGTCACAAAAGAAACGCACCGCGTCACATACAATAAGAAGTAACTTTTCATTTAGAACACGATATCCTGATAGAATTTCAACCAAATAAAGAAAAGTATCAAGAGTCTTAAAGATCCCTACGAGGTAAACTGTTTCTTCCTGGTTAAAGTGTTGACCTATAAAATGCAGCTTTAAAAGCAGGGAATATAATCGAAGCATTTAAAATTCGCGGTGTCAGATTGATTTGGAGAAAAGTAGAATCTGTATTTTTTGTGAGTCGCTTTTTGCTTTTAACGAATAGCCTCTTGTTTTGACAAACAGTCTCGTGTTTTTGACAATAATCTAACATATTATAATGCAAGAGCGAGAAAAATTATTTTTAAAACTAATATTTTCCATTGGAAATTTTGTTTTGTGAAAATACTGCTGTATATTTGCAGAAGTTTTCCAATGGAATATATTCATATAAGATTATAAACACGATAAATAATGAAGGAAATGAAAGAGAGAACTACAAAATGGAAGAACAGAATATTCCGTGAGTGGAGTATATCAAGAATGATGCGATTAGGATTTGGAATCGGACTGATTGTAGTGGGAATTATTTGGAAAGGACAACTCATGACTTTCTTGGGCGTGATTTTCCTGTTACAAGGAATACTAAATCTATCCTGCTGCTGTGCAGGCGGATGTTCTTTATCTGGAAATGAAAAACAATTTTACAAGGATGCCATTAAACCTTATAAACCGAGGAAATAGTATTTGAGAAACAAACAAAAGTATAAACATTAAAACATTATTCAAGATGAAAGCAATTCAATTAACAAAAGTAGATTTTCTAACGAAAGTAGCCAATTTTGAAAAGAATCCAACAGAATGGAAGTATTTAGGTGACAAACCTGCCATCATTGATTTTTATGCTACCTGGTGCGGACCATGTAAGGCCGTGAGTCCTATTATGGAAGAACTGGCAGAGGAATATAAAGATAGCATTTATGTCTATAAGGTAGATACGGAAGATGAAGAAGAACTTTCTGCCGTCTTTGGAATTAGATCTATACCTTCTGTCTTGTTTATTCCAATGGATGGTTCACCACGAATGGCAGTCGGGGCGATGCCGAAGAGCGGTTATGAGAAAGCCATTCAAGATGTGCTCCTTGTAAAATAAAAAGGTTCATTAATATTTTATGCAAAAAAGATGAACAAAGCCACAATCTATTTGATTGCTGTGGGGTTCCTGATGTATTCAATTGCAATTGACGCCCAACAACGAAATTACATTTCGATGAAAGACGTCATTGCGATTGCTTCAAAGAATAATACGAACGTACAAATAGCGGAACTGGATCGCAGGATATCCACTGCAAACTATCAGCAAACCGACGCAGTTTTTTTGCCGCAGGTATCTGTTAATTATACAGCGATGACAACCAATAATCCGTTGAATGCTTTTGGTTTCCTATTGCAACAAGGGATTGCTACATCGCAAGATTTTGAACCATCAAAATTAAATCATCCAAGTGGAACACAAAACTACGGGACCTCTATTGATGCGAAACTTCCGATATTTAATCTTGATTTGATTTATGCACGTAAAGGGGCAAAACTTCAGCAGGATGTGTATAAATATAAATCTGCATATACCAAAGAATATATTGCTTTTGAAGTTAAAAAAGCCTACACACAATTGCAATTTACCTATCTATTGAAGCAGATCTTGCAAGTGACTTTGGCTGATGTGAACCAGATCAATCAAGTTGTAACAAACTATTATAAACAAGGACTGGTGCAAAAATCAGATGTATTAAATGCTCAAGTACAAGTGAACACTGTGGAAAGTGCCTTATCTAGAGCAGAAAGCAATATTCTGAATGCTTCAGAAAGACTGAGTCTGTTAACCGGAAATACATTACAAGAACCAAACGTTTACTTAACAGATTCCTTGACACAGGAGTTATCTGAATTTCAGAATGCAGTTCTTCCCGAAACAAGGTCTGATATTTTGGCTATGAAAACAGCTCTTGATGCGTCAAAAATGATGGCAAAATCGGCTAATATGGCTGTACTACCAAAAATTAATACATTTGGGAATTATCAATTCAATGATTCTAAGATGTTTGGATTTAATAAAAACTCATATATGGTTGGCATTTCTGTGGTGTGGAATCTTTTTACCGGAAATCAAAACTCAAGTAAGATAAAGTCTGCCAATTATGCAACGTATAAGATGAAAAAGGAACTTGATCTACTGATAGACAAAAGTCATCTGGAATTAAACAAAACATTACGCGATTTGACTGATTTTGAAATTGAAATCAAAAAGCACGATCGCAGTGTGGAACAAGCAACCGAGGCTTTGCGAATTCTTAAAAACAGATATCGCGAAGGATTGGTTAGTACCTCAGATGTTCTCACAGCACGGGCACAACTCTCTCAACAGAGAATAGAATTGGCGCAGGCTGTCATGTCATATAATGTTACGAAATATTATACCGAATTATTGACATCAAATTATTAATTCACTACCAATCAATGATAACAATGAAAATACGCACATTATTATATATTCTGGGAATCTCAGTTTTAAGTTCGTGCTCGTCAAAACCAAATCAAGGAAAAGAGGAGGCTAAAGTACGTGTAAAAATCTATTATCCAGCAATTAGCAGCCGTAATGAAATCTTTATTAGTGGCATGGTTTCTGCGAAACAGACGGCAGTTATCAGCACAAAAGTGATGGGGTATATTGAAAAGATTTATGTGAAACAGGGAGATGTGGTGAAACAGGGACAAACGCTTGTGGTGATCAACAGTAGTGATTTAAAAGCGAAAGAAGCCCAAGCCCAAGCTGCGTTGGTCGAAGCCGAAGCTGTTCAGAAAGATGCACAACGTGATTATCAAAGATACAAAACGCTGCATGAGCAAGAGAGTGTTTCGGACAAAGAATTGGAAAACGTAACACTCAAATACACCTCGACAAAAGCACATGTACAAATGGCGCGGCAAGGACTGAAAGAAGTGAGATCGCAGCTAGCATATACCAATATCAAAGCTCCTTTTTCTGGCGTGGTTACACAAAAAACAGTTGATGAAGGAAATTTGGCGAATCCCGGTATGCCGTTGCTCAACGTGGAGCAATCTGGGGAGATGAATGTTACTGCATCTGTTCCAGAAAACTATGTCACGTCTATTCATGTAGGAGACAAAACTAAAATTGATATTAACGCGGCGCATGTCAAGATTAGTGGCACAATCAGTGAGTTAAGTCCCTCTGCGACGATGACTGGAGGACAATATGGAATGAAAATTTCTATTAGTGAGAACGACAAGTCGAAGTTGCGTGCGGGAATGTATGCCGGCATTCATCTTTCAAATCATTCAGCAGAGGACGTTGCTCCACAAACACTCGTTAAAAAATCATCCATCATCACAAAAGATCAGTTGACAGGCGTGTATGTTGCAGATAAAGACAACAGGGCTCTGCTGCATTGGGTGCGACTGGGCAATGAAATCGGTGATCAGGTGATAGTTTTATCGGGAATCAATCAAACAGACAGAGTGATAGAAAGTACGAAAGCCAAGTTATACAACGGCCGGAAAGTTATTATAACAGATTAAAACGCAAACTATGGAACATGGAATTTCAGGAAAAATAGCCAACGCTTTTATTAAATCAAAATTAAGTATACTGCTGGTATTTGCTTTTTTGTTTTTAGGACTATTCAGCATCTATTTTATTCCCCGCGAAGAAGATCCTCAAATAGAAGTCCCCACAGCGGATATTATGATGGGACTCCCCGGTGCTACTCCTCAAGAAGTAGAATCAGGGCTGGTGCAACCGATGGAAAAAATCGTGTCCAATATTAAAGGTGTGGAGCACGTTTATTCGACTTCCATGAATGGTATGGGCATGCTCACTGTGCAATTTTACGTTGGAGAAGACTCTGAAAAGTCTTTGGTGAAATTGTATAATGAAATAATGAAAAATATGGATCACATGCCGCAAGGTGCAACGATGCCGCTTATTAAATCACGCTCGATAGATGACGTTCCGGCTCTAACCTTTACATTATGGAGCAACAAGATGAGTGGATATGACTTGAGGCAGGTGTCTGAAGTTGTCGGCAATGAAATTAAGCAGATTCCTGACGTTGCGCAAGTTAAATTCGTCGGAGGACAAAGTCGTCAGGTAAAAGTGATACTGGATAAGGACAAAATGGCTGAAAGCGGAGTGGATTTCGGGATGATTTCTCAATCCCTCCAAGCTAATAATGTTCAAGCGGAAAGTGGAAATGTTATTACAGGAGATAAGGTCTATTCTGTTCAGACGGGAAACTTCTTTACAAATAAGGACGACGTAAAAAATATGATTGTCGGTACGAAAGATAATCAGCCGGTACATCTTTATCAAATAGCAACAATTGAAGACGGGCCGGAAACTCCGAATCAATACGTTTCTTTTAGTTACGGAGCTGCCTCTGCAAAAGAAAAGGCTCAAATGCCCGACGACTATACAGCTGTTACAATTTCTGTAGCAAAAAAGAAAGGTGCAGATGCCATGAAATTGGCAGAAAC
>JAQVXN010000101.1 GCA_028709135.1 Bacteroidaceae bacterium
TCTTTATGGCAGCTCTGTTACTCAGCAGCTTATCCATTCATGCAACTTCGCAAGAGGATTTTACACAATTTGCCGATCCTCACATCGGTTCTGGAGGTCATGGACATGTATTTGTAGGTGCATGCGTTCCGTTCTCCTCTTTACAATTGGGCCCGAACAATATGTATCAGGGTTGGGATTGGTGTTCCGGTTACCATTACAGTGATCTGGTCATCACAGGATTCAGTCACACACACCTTTCCGGAACAGGGTGCTCCGACATGGGAGATATTATACTGATGCCATATTCAGGAAATGTACGCACGGTAATGGCCAGGCCTGATCATGTAGACGGAACTGCTTCTTCCACCTTTAGTCATAGCAACGAAAAAGTTGCACCAGGATATTATTCAGTAAAATTGGATAATGGAGTTAATGTAGAACTCTCGTCTACGGCACGTGTGGGTATACATCACTACACCTATACCACATCAGGAGAACATCGCCTGCTTATTGATTTGGAAAACGGCATAGGAAACTCCGCATTCGAATCTTATATAAAAAAAATAGATAACCACACGATTGAAGGTTATCGCTTTGTACATGGTTGGGCTCCGACACATAAAGTTTTCTTTTATGCCCGTTTTAATCAACCCATCAAAGAATTATTGACTTTCAAAACTGATACGGAAGTTGGCAAGGATGAGTTAAAAGATGTAGGTGTTAAAGGAGTTGCCACTTTTGGCAGTGACATCAATGACGTCATGGCCAAAGTAGCCATTTCTTCAGTTAGCTGCGAAAACGCTAAAATGAATATGAACGCAGAAATGCCGGGATGGGATTTTACTTCTGTGCGTCGTGCGGCTCATGACCAGTGGAATAAAGAACTTTCAGCTTTTCAAGTACAAGGAGAAAAACGAGAAAAAACAATATTCTATACGGCTCTGTTCCATGCATTCATTTCACCGACCCTTTACTGCGATGTTAATGGAGACTTTCTGGGTATTGATGGCAAAATACATACCGGCAACAAATTTAAAAATTATACTACTTTTTCTACTTGGGATACTTACCGCACGCTTCACCCCATGTATACACTCATCCAGAAGAATCGCGTAAACGATTTTATTAATTCCTTTTTGAGTATTTATGACCAAAACGGTTATTTGCCCATTTGGCCCCTTTATTCGGGTGAAACCAATTGCATGCCTGGTTACAGTTCTGTTCCCATTCTGGCTGATGCTTATCTAAAAGGTATACGCGGATATGATACCAAAAAAGCATTGAATTACATGATTTCTACAGCAAACAACGACCGTCTACCCGCTATTAAATTACTAAAACAATACGGCTATATTCCTTGTGACAAACATGGTGAAGCCACTTCTATCTCAATGGAATATGCAGCAGATGATCGCGGTATTGCACTCATGGCAAAACAGATGGGCAGAATAGCTGACTATAAACATTTTCTGCAACGCAGTAATGTATATCAAAAGTATTTTGACAAGAGCATACTGAAAATACATCCCAAGAAGTCGGATGGTTCTTGGTTTATGCCTTACGATCCTTTCTATGCAGGTCACACAAACAGTGGAGCTGACTTTACAGAAGGAAATGGTTGGGAATATACCTTTATGGTTCCACAGGATCCAGAGGGACTCATTGCTCTTCATGGTGGAGATCAAGCATTCTGCAATAATTTGGATTCTCTTTTTGTTGTAACTGGAGAAATTGGTAAGGATGCTCCACCCGATGTTTCCGGCCTCATTGGGATGTACGCTCATGGAAACGAACCTAACCACCATATACCTTATTTATATGTATACGCCGGAGCACAATGGAAGACGGCAGCAATGGTACGCCGTATTGAGAAAGAAATGTATCGTGACGAACCTGACGGACTTAGCGGTAACGAAGACTGTGGACAAATGTCAGCTTGGTATGTGATGTCTTCCATGGGACTTTATCAAGTAAATCCATCAAATGGGGTTTATGTATTTGGTAGTCCGTTGTTCTCAAGTATTACAATGAATTTATCGTCTGGTAAGAAATTCACTGTCAATACCAAAAACAACAGCGACAAGAATATTTATATCCAATCTGCCAAATTGAATGGAAAACCCTACAAGAATTCATTCATTACTTATAATCAGATTATGCGTGGTGGCACATTAGAATTTGTAATGGGGCCTCAACCAAACAAAACCTTTGGTAGCGCCAAAAGCTGTCGTCCCGTAAGTGCACGGTAAAATTTATTTAACCTATACAAACCTCAAAAGAGGATGTGTTTATTTTGACGCATCCTCTTTTTCTTTTCAAAAATCAATTATTGAAATCATATTGATTGGAGGTCAAAACAAGAAAAAAATCTATAGGTATACGGTGAAAGTTCTCATTACGAGTTATACCTACGATTTAGCTGACAGCTTTCTCTGCATCCGAATATAAGTGATATAGGACATAATATGTTCTGTTTTTTAGTAAGTATGAGAGACATTTCCCCTAAAAATAAGCCATAAAAATGAGCGAAGCTATCTTTTTCAAGTTTTACCGGACTCTAATAATTTTAAACAAAGTCGTACTTTGTTCACACTCCTTTCGAATGAAATAAAAACGAGTCAGAATTCTTATACGGCATACGCGCGTACCTTATTAATAATGGGTACGAAAGTTTATGTTTCTAATTCGTTCCGTTAAGCTAAAAAAAATGAAACATAAAGTACTTTTTAAAGTAAGCCCCAGAAGTCAAATAGAAACTTTTGGGGCTTACTTTAAAATGGATGTACCGTCTTTTATATAGCAATTATTTGTACTGGATTTTAAGCGTCTGAACATCACGAGAATTAGCTCCAACCATTAATTCAAATTCTCCCGGTTCCACTACATATTTCAATTCACTGTTATAAAACTTCAACATTGGTGCTCCGATCGTAAAACGCACATCTTTCGTTTCTCCTTTTGCTAGATATATCTTTTGGAAACCTTTCAACTCTTTGACAGGACGCGAAATGCTCGCTGCCACATCGCGTACATAAAGTTGCACGATTTCTTTTCCTTCACGATTTCCTGTATTAGTTATAGGTACCGTTAAGGTCAATGAATCATTTTCTCCATTAAGTTCCGATTTACTGAGTGTGGGCTTTCCGTAATCAAATGTCGTATAACTTAGTCCATAACCAAACGGATAAAGCGGTGTATTTTCACCATCAAAATATTTTGATGTTGCCCAAAAATCTCCTGACGGACGCCCCGTATTCAGATGATTGTAATAAATGGGTATTTGCCCCACATAGCGAGGAAACGTCGTCGTAAGCTTGGCCGACGGATTCACTTTGCCAAACAGCACATCACTCATGGCCTGCCCTGCCATAGTTCCTCCGTGCCAACCTTCTACAAGCGTAGAAAACTCAGCATCTTCCTCTGTCAACACCAATGGACGTCCTGCCAAAATCACCACCACAACAGGTTTCCCGGTTGCTTTAAGAGCCTTAAGCATCCGTTTTTGACATTCCGGAAGCGAAGGATTCTGCCGTGAAGATGCTTCTCCGGTCCATCCAGAAGGTTCTCCAACAGCAGCAATAATTACATCTGCCTGACATGCTGCTTTTAGAGCACCTTTAAGCAAACTATCAGTAGGTACACTGAACTGTCCGTTCTTGATAGAATATTCTTCAGTGAAATTGCAACCTTGCGTATATACAACCTGACCATTTTCTCCAACAGTTTCCTTTACTGCTTCGTATACAGAACGTGAAGGATCTATAAAACTACTATTGGCCCAAGTTCCGATCAGTTCACTACGTGAATTACCCATGGGACCAACGACAACAACATTGCCCTGTGGTCTGAGAGGCAATACATGTTCCGTATTCTTCAAAAGTACAATACTTTCATCAGCTAATTGCTGAGCAATGCTTAGATGAGCAGGTGAAAGTACATCTTTTTGACGATTCTTATTTTTGGTATAGGTATACGGATCTTTGAAAAGTCCAAGACGATATTTTGCTTCCAAAACGCGACGGCAGGCCTGATCAATTTCTGACATAGTAACACGTTTCTCCTGAAGAGCTTTTTTAAGCGTATTGGCATAACCGCCACCTCCCAAATCCATATCGAGGCCAGCTTTCATCGCAAGCACAGAAACATCTTCATTATCACCCAATCCGTGAATACTCATCTCACAAATGGAATTGGCATCAGAAACCACAAAACCTTTGAATCCCCACTGAGAGCGCAAAAGATTAGTCAGTAACCATTTATTACCCGTTGCAGGAACTCCATCGACAACATTAAAAGAAGACATTACAGAACCCACGCCGGCATCTACAGCCGCCTTGTATGGAGGCAGATAATAATTGTACATTGTAACGCGACTCATATCAACCGTATTATAATCACGTCCACCTTCTGCACCTCCATATAGAGCAAAATGCTTAACACAGCAAAGAAGTGTGGTGTCTGCAGAAAGGTCTTTTCCTTGATAACCATGCACCATTGCTGCAGCAATTTGTCCTCCCAAATAGGGGTCTTCACCAGCACCTTCTGCAATCCGTCCCCAGCGACAATCACGGGCAATATCCACCATCGGCGACCACGTCCAATTAATACCATAAGCCGTAGCCTCATCTGCTGCAATACGTGCACTGCGCTCAATTAATGGAAGATTCCAACTTGTAGAACTGGCCAAGGGAATAGGAAAAATCGTATGCAGACCATGAATAACGTCTAATCCCAAAAGTAGAGGAATTTTTAAACGCGATTCTTCTGCTGCTATTTTTTGTACACGCAATGATTCATCAAAATTATCCCCTATACTCGTAGTTCCCAATAATCCTTGCCTAATGGCATCATCTCGATTAACTGGTCTTCCATTATAACCGGGGATATTTCCACCTGAAAGGATCGTTTGCCCAATTTTTTCTTCAAGTGTCATTTTCTTCATCAATGAGCTGATGAAGCGATCCATTTCCTTATCTTGTTTTTGTGCAAAAATAGGTAGCGCAGCAAAAACAAACAAGAATGAAATAATTACATTTTTCATTATTTTCAGTGTATCTGTTTTTCACTGCAAAGATAGTGCTATTTGTGGGAAGGCATATACAAAAAAGCCTTTTTCAAACTTATCTCACCTTAAATTCTCTATCATCTCATAAGGTCAGTTTCACTTTCCTTTTCAATGTAAAGCCCTGTACTATTTATATTGAATAGACATCTTTTGAACATCACGCGAATTTGGACCAACCATTAATTCAAATTCTCCCGGTTCCACTACATATTTTAATTCACTGTTATAAAACTTCAACATTGATGCTGCAATCGTAAAACGCACTTCTTTCGTCTCTCCTTTTGCAAGATATACCTTTTGAAAACCTTTCAACTCTCTGACAGGGCGAGAAATGCTCGCTGCAACATCGCGTATATAAAGTTGTACAATTTCTTTTCCATCACGATTGCCCGTATTGCTTACTGGTACCGTCAGCGTCAACGAATCCTTTTCTCCGTTAAGCTCCGATTTACTAAGTGTGGGCTTTCCATAATCAAATGTCGTGTAACTTAGTCCATAACCAAACGGATAAAGTGGCGTATTTTCACCATCAAAATATTTTGATGTCGCCCAAAAATCTCCTGACGGACGTCCCGTATTCAGATGATTGTAATATATGGGTATTTGGCCTACATAGCGGGGAAAGTTCGTCGTGAGTTTGGCCGACGGATTTACTTTTCCAAACAGCACGTCGCTCATAGCTTGCCCTGCCATAGTTCCTCCATGCCAGCCTTCTACAAGCGTAGAAAACTGTGCATCTTCCTCTGTCAAGACCAAAGGACGTCCTGCCAAAATCACAACAACAACAGGCTTTCCCGTTGCTTTGAGAGCTTTAAGCATCCGTTTCTGACATTCCGGAAGTGAAGGATTCTGCCGTGAAGAGCCTTCACCACTCCATCCCGAAGGTTCTCCTACAGCAGCAATAATCACATCTGCCTGACTTACGGCTTTTAAAGCCTCGTTGATTAAGCTGTCGGTAGGTATGCTGTATTTACCGTTCTTAATAGAATATTCTTCGGTAAAGTTACAACCTTGCTCATAAACAACCTGGCCATTTTCTCCGACCGTTTCCTTTACAGCTTCAAATACAGAACGAGAAGGATCTGTGAAGCCATTATTTGCCCACGTACCTATAAGTTCTTTGCGGGTGTTTCCCATTGGACCGACTACGACAACTTTGCCTCCAGTTTCCAATGGCAAAATATGTTGTTCATTTTTTAACAGCACAATACTCTCATCTGCCACTTGACGTGCAAAATGCAGGTTTTCAGAAGACATGACATTCTTTTGGCGTTCCACGCCTCTTCTATAAGAGTAATCTTTCTTAAACATGCCCAAGCGATATTTTAGTTCCAATACTCGTCGACAAGCCCTATCAATATAAGAAACTGGAAGACGTCCATCTTCGACAGCTTTTCTCAACATGCTGGAATAAGAACCTCCGGCCAAATCAACATCAAGTCCAGCTTTCATAGCCAAAATACTCACTGTTTCATTATCTCCCAGTCCATGAGTAACCATCTCTCCTATAGAATTGGCATCAGAAACCACAACACCCTTAAATCCCCACTCACCTCTCAATAGATCAGTAAGCAACCATTTATTCCCGGTTGCAGGAACGCCGTCTACTACATTAAAAGAGGACATGACAGAACCAACTCCGGCATCTACAGCCGCTTTATAGGGAGATAAATAATAATTGTACATTGACACGTGGCTCATATCCACCGTGTTGTAATCGCGACCTCCCTCAGGAGCTCCATATATTGCAAAATGTTTGACACATGCCAATAACGACGTATCAGCCGAAAGATCCTGCCCTTGGTAACCACGCACCATGGCAGCTGCTATGACTCCGCCCAAATAGGGATCTTCACCCGCACCTTCCGCAATTCGTCCCCAACGACAATCTCGTGCA
>JAQVXN010000102.1 GCA_028709135.1 Bacteroidaceae bacterium
TTGTTCTTTTAAGGTGTGTAGCACGTAACGGCATTCTTCTATGCCTTTCATTCCCGTCTCGTTGTCTTTCAACATTGTACTGATAGTTTCGAGGCGTTCGTCTGTACTCCCTTTAATTTCAAATAGTGGCTGCAACTTTTCAATGGATTCTTTACGGAGACCGTTGGCAGCAAGTTCTTCACGAACACTGTCAATGCCAATTTTGTCTAGTTTATCTATGGCAATGGTAATTTCCGTAAGTTTATCAGGTTGTCCAATGTATTCAGCCATACCGGTAAGAATTTTACGGTTATTCAGCTTGATGCATACTCGGATGCCGAAGCGCGTAAAAACAGTATCTACGATTTGCATCAACTCCACTTCATTAATTAGAGAGTCGGAGCCTACAACATCGGCATCGCATTGATAGAATTCGCGGTAACGCCCTTTCTGAGGCCGGTCTGCACGCCATACGGGCTGAATCTGATAACGTTTGAACGGAAGTTGCAACTCTTCTCGATGTTGTACTACATAGCGTGCAAAAGGTACTGTAAGATCATAACGTAAACCCTTTTCACAGAGTTGTGCTGCTAGTTTGTTTGTATTTTCTTCCTGCCATTGTGAAGCCAGAATACCAGATTTGAAATCACCTGAATTGAGAACCTTGAAAAGGAGTTTGTCACCTTCTTCACCATATTTGCCCATTAGTGTGGAGAGAAGCTCCATGGAGGGCGTTTCAATTTGGCGAAAACCATAAAGGGCGTAAACTTGGCGAATAGTATCGAAAATATAGTTGCGCTTCGCCATTTCCACTGGGGAGAAGTCGCGTGTTCCTTTTGGTATGCTTGGTTTTGCTATACTCATGATTATGTTTGAAATTTATGCTTTTTCACCAGTCTTTTTGGGACGCAGGGAAACATATAATGCAGCGAGGAAACCTAGTAGAAGTATCACGAGAGCGATATATGCTACTGCCTCGGTTACTTTTACGCTTGCGGGGCGGAATTCCATCATGATATTATGCTTGCCTGAGGGAACATAAGCTGCACGCAATACATAGTCAACTCGGCCCAATTCAAGAGGCTTGCCATCTATCGTAGCTTTCCAGCCCGGATAGAAGATTTCTGAGAAGACCACAAGACCTCCGTGCGGTGACGCAGTCTTATAATGAAGTTCATTTGGTGCGTATTGCGTTAGTTTAATGGAGCTTAAAGAATCCTTATTGCCGCCTGAAAGAGGACCGTCTAAAGTGTTCTTAAATTGAACGTCTGAAACAGCTACGGTGCGTGGGTCGATGTTTTTGAGTATGCTAATTTCTTCATTGGGAGATTTCGCATATTGTACTTTGTTTACAAACCAAGCGTTTCCGTAGGCCGCAGGATTTTGAACCGCAATCTGCTGCCCGTCTTGTGTGCCAAAAATAAAATATTTGTCATTGAGCATATTAAGAACGGGGCAAATCTTATTTAAATCTACTTTGGTAATGTCTCCTCTGTTTTGACTGACGGAATTCATCAGATTCTGCATTTCGGGTGAAATGCACATGACTATTAAGTCCTGATAACGGCCTAACTTGGCGGGATGATAACCCCCGATGCTCTTATGATAGAAAGCAGTCTCGTTTTCGTTGAAAGTGTTACGTGCAAGGTTCAGTACACGGTAGTCAAGAGATTTATCGCGGAGAATCATTTCATCTGCAGCCGTTTTAGCAAAAGCTTGTTGGTTGGCTGTGGGCTCCTGGAAGTTATCATCATTCAGATAGCGTTTGTTGATGCCGTACATATCTATGAAGCACAAAAGTGCGATAAGCAGAACCATTGGTGTGGTTTTTAGCTTCTTAGCTCTGTAGAGGAGCAAAATGGAGAACCCAATAAGGATGATGACAAAACTGCGCCATGCATCTGCTGTGAAAATGGCTTGGCGCATCTCGCTGAGGTTACCTATGATGGCGTTAGCGACGCTGGGGTTATTACCAAATGCATGCCCAAATTGTGCTGTTTCATTTGCAGATATATATGAGGAAAAGAATACAGTTGGAAAGAGTGCAAAGAGTAAAGAAATACCCCCTGTTAAAGCGAAACTGGCATAGAACCCTTTTGATTTCTTTTTGAGTAATTCTGGTTCTTCAATGATTTTGGCCAATGCCATGACAGCCATGAGGGGGATGGTGAATTCTGCAACGACGAGAATAGATGCCACTGTGCGGAATTTGTTGTACATTGGAATATGATCGATGAAGAAATCCGTGAGACCTGAAAAGTTATGTCCCCATGAGAGTAAAATACTTAATAAGGTAGCAACAAATAAGCACCATTTCATGGGGCCTTTTAGTACGAAAAGACTCAGGAAAAACAGCATAAGTACGAAGGCACCTACATAAACAGGGCCGGACGTGCCTGGCTGGTCTCCCCAGTATTGGCCGATTTGTTGATAAATCTGCATGTATTGCTGGTTGGCTTTTTCCATGGCCTTGTCGTTGCTAGCGATAGGGACGGAGGCGCCTCCCTTGACATTCGGTACGAGTAGAGTCCACGTCTCACCGATTCCATAGCTCCATTGCGTAATGTAGTCTTTGCTAAGCCCACTTTTCTGGGGGGTTGCGGCAGATTCGAGCGAGGCTTTGCCGCGCATGGATTCCTTGCTATACTCATAAGTATGGTAAAGACTTGGCAGGTTTGCCATTAAAGCTATAATAAGTGCGATGATAAAGACTCCGGTTGATTTAAGAAAGGTTGGCATTGCGTGTTCTCGAATTGCCTGAATAAGATAGGCTATGAACATCAGCAACATAACGAAACCGAAGTAGTAGGTCATCTGCAGGTGGTTCGACAAAATTTGGAATGCCATGAAAAGTGCCGTCACGACGCTTCCCCAAACATATTTACCTCGATAGCAGAGCACCATGCCGGCAATGGTCGGGGGAATAAATGCCAATGTAAGAACTTTCCAGATATGTCCTGCTCCAATAATAATAAAAAAGTAAGAGGAAAATGCCCATATAATGGCGCCAAGAACTGAAAGTGTAGGTTTAAAGCGTAATGCTCGCATTAAAATGTAAAAGCCCAAAAGTAAGATGAAAACATACATCACAGCTCCGGTCATGCCCAATTCGTAAATGGTGCGTAAAGCACCTAAAACCGTGCGTGAACTATAATTTGGCGCAATCTGATAGGTTGGCATACCACTGAAAATGGCATTTGTCCAGCGTGTCATTTCGCCTGTTTTCTCTTGGTAATGTGCAATCTCTTGACCCAAGCCAATGCCTGTGGTGTTATCGCTGCCTGCGAGGACCAAACCTTGCGTAATCGGAGTGATAAAGTAAATTAGAGAAAGGAGCAAAAACAATAAAATGGCGGTAACGTCCGGCCAAATCTTTTTAAACAAATCTTTCATCATTGTCGTTTATTGAGCTTGTTTGTTAACTGGAAGGAACTTTCAACTAGTGGTTTAGTATCTGTAGAAGTCTGCTTTATATGGACCGTCCTGCTTAACCCCGATATAGTCTGCCTGCTCCTTAGAAAGAGTAGTGAGGTGTGCTCCTACGCTAGGAAGATGGAGGCGTGCAACTTCCTCATCAAGTTTTTTAGGTAATACGTAAACACCAGTTGTATATTTGTTCGTGAAAAGTTCTATTTGTGCCAGTGTTTGGTTTGTGAAAGAATTGCTCATTACAAAACTGGGATGTCCGGTTGCGCAGCCCAAGTTAACCAAACGACCGTCTGCCAAAACCGTAATTCTATGGCCGTCGGAGAATTGGTAACTGTCTACTTGCGGTTTGATATTTGTACGTTTTACGTCTTTTTGTTTATGAAGTTTTTCAACTTGAATTTCGCCATCAAAGTGTCCAATGTTACAAACAATCGCTTCGTCTGGCATTTGACGCATGTGGTCCAACGTAATAACATCGATGTTCCCGGTAGCTGTGACAAATATTTTTCCTTGGGGAGCAGCTTCGTCCATCGTAACAACTTCATAACCTTCCATTGCAGCCTGTAACGCGCAAATGGGGTCTATTTCCGTAATAAGGACGCGGGCTCCACAAGAGCGCAGACTTTGTGCACAGCCTTTGCCAACATCTCCATAACCACAAACGACACAAACCTTACCCGCAATCATTACGTCGGTGGCACGGCGAATACCATCAAGGAGGGATTCGCGACAACCATACATATTGTCGAATTTGCTTTTTGTAACTGAATCATTGACATTGAATGCAGGGAACAGAAGTTCTCCGTGCTGTTGCATATTGTAAAGACGGTGTACGCCTGTGGTGGTTTCTTCGCTGACGCCGCGCATACCGGTGGCTGTATCTTTCCATCGATTTGGTTGAGCAACAAGAACCTCTTTTAAAATATCTTTGAGAGCTTTTTCATCATCACTACTGGAGGGGGTTTCAAGAACTGATGCGTTTTTTTCGGCTTTTACGCCTAAGTGGATCATTAATGTGGCATCACCTCCGTCATCTACAATCATGTTGGGATATTGTCCTCCAGGGAAGTTCATGGCTTGTAAAGTACACCACCAATATTCTTCTGCGGATTCTCCTTTCCATGCAAATACAGAAATGCCTTGGTCGGCAATAGCAGCTGCAGCATGGTCTTGCGTGGAATAGATGTTGCAGGAAGCCCACCGTACTTCTGCGCCGAGGGCTACGAGCGTGCGGATCAGTACTGCCGTCTGGATAGTCATGTGTAAAGAACCCATGATGCGAGCTCCCTTGAGAGGCTTGCTTTCACTATATTTTTCACGTAAGGCCATAAGCCCCGGCATTTCATGCTCCGCGATGCGGATTTCCTGACGTCCAAATTCGGCGAGATTAATATCTGCTACTTTATAAGCTTCTTTACTAAATAATTCTTTCTCCATTTGATTGGTGATTATGTCTTTGATATGATTGGTTGCAAAGTTACTAAAAATTTATGTGCTGCATATATAAATGTCTGCCAATTTGGTGGATAGACAATAGTTTCGAGTTTATCTTTTGGCAAAGTCGTTGATCGTGGTTTGCAAAATTGCATGACCAAGTTTAAGACGTCTTTGCGATGGATGAGGCAAATCTGTCAGTATGCGTCCTGAATTAAAATCTTGTACGGTGTAACCGGTGGAATCTACAAAAGCAAAACCATTATCAAATGTATGCATGGAGAAAGGATATGTGTAGTTTTTGCTCATGATGTCGCGACTGAAGGAGTATTTTTGATGATTTAGATTGAGCTGGCCAAGAAGGGTAGCGGGGAGGTCCGTTTGATTGCAAAGTTTATTGATGATGCGGGGACATTTTATCGCTCCTCCCAACCACAGCATGGGGATGTGGTAGCGACGTTTGTCAGCTTCTGTGAGGCCTTTAGGATAGCCTATGCCGTGATCGGCAATACAGATGATAAGTAAGTTCTTCCATGCTGGTGTCTTTTTTAGTTTTTCAACAAATTGTCCCAGACAATGGTCTGTGTAAGCCATGGCGTTAGCGCGAATATCGTTTTCAATACGGTGATAGGGAACGATCCACGGTTCGTGGCTTGCCAAGGTGAGAAAAGTTGTAAACCACGGTTTTCCTAATGGATGCGCAAGAACCTGATTATAAAGAGTATCAAAGGCAATAACGTCTGTTACTCCCCATGCATGGGTTCTGCGTACGGATACTGGAAAGTGGGTGTCGCCTAATGCACTTTGGTAACCAGTTGACAACAGGTAGCTTTTCATGTTTGTAAAGTTGATGTCACCTCCGTAGAGAAAATTTGTGTGATATCCTGCTTGTGCAAACGAAGTTGCCAGTGAGGGCATTGTGCGTGATTTTTCAGGAATTTTCATTACAGATATTTGTGGAAAAGACGGATAACCGCTTAAAGCGCATACCATGCCACGGTCGGTGCGGAAACTGTTAGCATTACATTGCTTAAAAAAGACACCTTCATGTGCTAATCTATTAAATTCTGGTGTTGCGTCTTTCACTCCACCTAGAGGTTCAATAAAAGTGGCGGCAAAACCTTCAAGAATGATGACAATTACGTTGGGACGGTTGGTATTGAGAAGGGCTTCCGGCTCGACACTTTGCGTATGGTAATGAAGACTTTTGAAGAGAAGAGCACATTGATTGGTAGAATAGAAACGGTATTGTTTATCAAAATGAGTTGTCTTTGTCAGGGAGGCTAGTAGATTGAACGCAGGATTAACGGCGGCATGATTTAGAAACTGCGTACCGGAATAATAAGCTACGCCTGTGTTCATGGTAGATTTGCCTACTCCACCACGAATAAATAAGAAAATGATGCCACCTAGGAGAATAATCAGTCCTGAAGTAAGCCACTGATTAAATCTCGCTTTCATTTTTAATTTGTTGGCAGTATGCAAGAGCAAAAAGATTGCTGCAGCCAAAATCAGAATACACGAAAAAGCCAGAACTAAAAATCCCACTGATACACTGGCCAACATATCTTTAGGGGAATTGATGTAATTGAAAACCGTAGCATCCAATTTAAATTGCCAAAAACTGTAAAGTGCGCAATCTACGCAAAGAATGATGCTGAGTAGAAAGGCCGTGATGCCATAATAAATGTGTAAAATGTAATTTTGATGTGGAATTTTTAGCCATGTGGAGAAGAGAATGACAAGTAGGGGGAAAGCCGTGAGATAACCGGCTGTAGATAAATCAAGAGGTAGACCGTGAGCGATAACCTCAAAATAATCTTTTACATTTGCCGCAAATTCATTGTGGTTATATAGCATAAACACTGGTTTCATAAAAACGAAAACTAATGTGTAGCTAAAGAAAATACGAATAATATAAAGGAGTCTGCTGTTCATTATTTTTCTAAAAGCTGTTTTTATGAGCACATCATAAATTCATTGTATCAGAGTTGCTGCATATCGTTCAGGCGCTTGTAATGACCATCTATTTCAAGAAGTTGCTCATGAGTGCCACGTTCTACGATACGACCTTCATGAAGCACGCAGATTT
>JAQVXN010000103.1 GCA_028709135.1 Bacteroidaceae bacterium
AGCATGGATTTTCCAATGCCAAAAAGGTCAATAAATTGTTTAGGTTTTTTGTTGCGGCTGTAAGGCCATAAACGAGTGCCCGTTCCTCCTGCGAGGATGATGCAATAGTTATTGGAAATATTGTTAGACATAATTTGTTTTTATATAATTGGTTTGTTTAAAAGCGGTAGATTGATAACTGCTGCTAAAATACGAATTAAATTCGAATAATTTTTTAGAAAAACTTTTTTGTTTGCAAGCTGAGATTATGGTGCCACTTTCAATTTTAGAATATTGAGAGAAAAGGGAAGAGCTTTAAAGTTCATTTGTTCGGCAATGCCGGATAATTGGATTTCTTTTGATGGCACAACATGTTGTTTTTGCGTAAGTGTATTTTCATCAGAAGCTGTGAATCCTTTCAGTTGTTGCAAAGTGCCATTGGTAGGTTGGAGATTCTTGAAGTTAAGATGAACATTATTTATTTGAGGATCTGGATTGACAATTTTGAGAATGAGAGTATCACCCTTTTCATTAAGAGCTGCAGCGGAATAAATAGCGCGGAATGAAGGGAGTGAAGTATGGAGCATTTCCTGCCCGTTAATAAATCCACTAATTTCGTTCCCGTTAACCAAGAGGCGAAGTTGATAAGTCTCTCCTTCTTTTACAGTGAACGGACGTTGATCAGAAGATGTTTTACTACCGTTTATGCAGCTTTCAAGGACACTTTTGGTATTTCCCCAGCCACCAATGTTCCACCAACAGTAATTTTTGTCGTCCTGATAATTGAATATAAGTAGAAAACCTTCGTCTCCACTTATTTTTTTTGCATTAACATTGATTTCATAGGCTGTTTGGGAAATAGGTTGATTAAAAATGGAAACGCAATTTTCATCTTGAGAATTTTGGATATAGTTGAGACTACCTTTTTGCCACTTGCCATGTTCCGGGATCCAATGGGTTAAACCTTTTGTATAGTTGTCTTTAGCAATAAAATTGTCGTTTGGATCAATTATGGCAAACGATTCAAATTGAGCTGCTGTTTTCCATGTACCTAAACCTGTTCGCAGATTTTTCGGTGCCGCCGCCGTGTTGTTCGTTTCTGTAATTTGAAGGGCTTGCCGTCCCAAATTATGGGCAAAAAGTTTTTGTACATAATAGGATGGAGTAGCGAAAGATTCCGCGGCCGTAAAATGAATCATGTCATAATCCCATGCGCGGTTGTTCTCGTGAGTGAAGATGGGCGCAAAACTAGCCATAGCACATACGTCAGCATTTCGTTCCATTCCCAGCATGTAGATGGCTTCGCCTAATGCGCTTTGGATAGTTCCGTTTTTGCCATAAGTTCCAGATTCATTGGCAGCATATTCTCCATTATAAATCTGATGCTTGCGAGCATAATGGTCATACTTCGTGAAATTTTGTCGCATCCAAGAATAGGATCTGTAATAATGCTCGTCTAAGAAATCTACAGGATAGTTATTGCGCCATGAAGGGGAATCGGTGCCCCAGGCTTCAACGTTGCCGATGATTTTAATTTGTGGAAAACGAGAGAGAATGCTTTTACGGAATAAATTATAACGTTGTGGATATTCTTGGCTACGGGCATCGTTTCCTGCCTGATAGTTTTCGTTCCCTAATTCAATATACTTGATATTATATGGTTGGGAATGTCCATTTTTTGCGCGGAGAGCTCCCATTGGAGTATGAATGTCTCCGTTCGCATATTCGAGGGCGTCCAATACATCGTTAATATAAGGTTGCAGAGAATCTATAGGAATAGAATATTCATGTCCAAGACCTATATTTACTACAAAAAGAGGGGCTGCATGGAGATCTTCGCACATTTGCAAATATTCGTCAAATCCTAAACCGTCTGAAGAACGGTAACCCCAAACTTTGTTCCAATGTCCTGGACGTTGCTCAATGGGGCCAATGGTACGTCGCCACTGGAAAGCATTTTCATAAGAGCCAACGCCTTCAACATAACAACCTCCAGGGAAACGAATAAAACCAGGATGAACATCATAAAGCATCTGCGCCAAGTCTGGACGAAGGCCATTTTTGCGATTTTTAAATGTTGGTGGAAAAAGTGAAACCATATCAATATCAACTGTTCCCGGATGGTCAAATAGCAATGAAAAATGTGCAGCACTATCGTTAGAGTTGGAAGTGATTGTAGCTGTATACTTTTTCCACGATTTTCCTATTGAGCTGAAAATAGTACGTGCATAAATTTTAGTGCCGTCTGCACTTTGCAAGGAAGCTGCGATCTGTCCATGATATCCTTTTGGTGCCTGCATCCATAAATTGAGTGTATAAGTTCGACCTTTTACGGCATTAATACCCCAAAAGCCTTCGTTTGAAATACCGGAAAGAAATTTCATATTTGTGCCAGATGAAATATTTACGTGAAGAGCTTCTCCTTGTACTTTGTTGAGTAGGCCCTTTGTGAATAAGCTTGTTTGTGCTGAACCCAATGAACGCCATCCTTCTGGAATATTAGAATTATCTTCAAAAGAACGATTCCGAATGAGTTCTGCATAGATTCCTCCGTCGCCAGCATGATTAATTTCTTCAAAAAATAAACCGTAAAGTGAAGAATTAATTTGGGGACCTTTTTGACTACCGTCGATAGTTAGTATTGTTTGCCCCATGATTGTTGCTGTAAAGAGAAAAAGGCAGCAGGTTAGGATTGGTTTCAGTTTCATAGAATGTATCATTTATTATATGTAATATAGGTTTTGGCTACGTGCAAATATACAGATTTTCTTTTTGAGAAAAGAATAAAAACAGGATAAATGATTGAAGCAAACTGATCAAAGGCAGAGGTGAAAATCTAATCAGTCCGAAAATATTTCTTTAATTTCAGCGAAAATCATTATCTTTGCGGGATAATGGAAGATACGTTTGACATTCGTGCAGAACAGAGTGGTACGCAAACAGACAAGGAATATGAGAATGCCTTGCGCCCTCTTACTTTCGATGACTTTAGTGGCCAAACGAAAGTTGTGGACAATTTGCGCGTTTTTGTGGAGGCTGCCAAATATCGTGGCGAGCCACTTGATCATACTTTGCTTCATGGACCACCGGGATTGGGAAAAACTACATTAAGTAACATCATCGCCAATGAGCTTGGCGTTGGTTTTAAAATCACTTCGGGTCCTGTTTTGGACAAGCCAGGAGATTTAGCTGGCTTACTCACTTCTTTAGAGCCACATGATGTCCTTTTTATTGATGAGATTCATCGTCTTTCACCCATTGTTGAAGAATATCTTTATTCCGCAATGGAGGACTATCGAATAGATATCATGATAGACAAAGGACCTTCTGCCCGAAGTATTCAGATAGATCTGAATCCATTTACCCTTGTAGGAGCTACGACACGGAGTGGTTTACTTACAGCACCCCTTCGAGCTCGTTTCGGAATCAATCTGCATTTGGAATATTACGATGCTAAAATACTGGAACATATTTTGACTCGTTCTGCTCGTATTTTGCATTTGGCCATAGAAAAGGATGCTGCAGCAGAGATTGCACGTCGTAGTCGGGGGACTCCGCGTATTGCAAATGCTCTTTTGCGTCGTGTACGGGATTTCGCACAAGTAAAAGGCAACGGAAAAATAGATTTGAAAATTGCACATATTGCTTTAGAGGCCCTTAATATAGACCAATATGGATTGGACGAAATTGACAATAAGATTTTGAGTACAATTATTGATAAATTCAATGGAGGTCCAGTCGGAGTAACCACAATTGCAACGGCTATTGGAGAAGACTCTGGTACACTCGAAGAAGTGTATGAACCGTTTCTCATTATGGAAGGCTTTATCAAGCGTACACCACGTGGACGCGAAGCCACCGATTTGGCTTATAAACATTTAGGCCGTAATCGTTACAGCTTTCCTAGTGATGATCCGGGATTGTTTGATTAAATAATAAAGTCATGATTACTTATCAATTCGAAAACGTAAAAATGCCAAATCTGTATCGACGTCAAACGACGGCGTGGTTGCGTCGTGTAGCTGGCTCTTATGGAAGAGAAATTGGCGATATTGCTTATATTTTTTGTAATGATACTAAAATTTTGGAGGTTAATCGTGAATTTTTACATCATGATTATTTTACCGATATCATTACTTTTGATGACGACGAAGGTAAAATTATTTCAGGAGATATTTTTATTAGTCTTGACACGGTCCGTAGTAATAGCGAAAAGTTCCAAACTACCTATGATCAGGAACTTCACCGCGTTATTGTTCATGGAGTACTTCATCTTTGTGGTATTAAGGACAAAGGTCCAGGACAACGTAAAATTATGGAAGCTGCAGAAAATAAAGCCTTGGCATTATTGCCGTCAGAAAATATTTGAATATAAGACTAAAATTTTCTTCCTTCTTTTTTTAGTTTGAAATCTTTATTATTGTATCAATAAAATAACGGCAGTGATGGAGTTAGGAATGCAAAAAAAAGAGGAACATATTATTTTTCGCTGTGCAACAGAAGAGGATATGGTTTCTGTGCAAGAGATATATGACTATTATGTAAAGCATACTGCCATCACTTTTGATTACAATACGCCCACTGTTCTAGAAATGAAACAACTGATGTTGGAAATATCTAAAATTTATCCTTATTTGATTTGTTTGGTTGATGGAAAGATAGTGGGATATGCTTATGCTCATGCTGTTTCGCCTCGAGAGGCCTATAAATGGAGCGTGGAATTGAGTATTTATTTTGACAGATACAATTTGGGTATGGGATTGGGCTGGCGTCTATATGAGTGTTTGATTCATCTATTGGAAATGCAACATGTTCAAACTGCTTATGCTTGCATTACACATCCAAATCCCCGCAGTGAACATTTGCATAAGGCATTAGGTTTTACGTTACTTTCTTTATGGCGCCATTCGGGTTATAAATTTCAGACTTGGCAAGATGTAGTTTGGATGGAAAAGCGTTTAGGACCTTTGTCAACACCTGTGCCCGACTTGATTCTTTTTCCACAATTGGATGCTGCTGCAGTTAAAAAGGTATTACAAGAAGATGTCTGAAAATTTGTAAGGTGTAAATTATGAAATATAAGATTTTGGCCTTGATTATCTGCTTGTGGCTAACGCAAACGTGGTGTATAGCTAAAATGAATTTGCCAGGCAAGGCAAAGCTGATAGAGGGGGTTATATATAAGGAGACACCGCAAGGTGTTTTAAGGTTAGACATTTTTAAGCCAGACAGTACTTCGCATCAGACATCTCCTGTTTTTGTTTTTATTCATGGTGGGTCTTGGAGTGCTTTAGATCGCACAACTATTCGTTCTGCATTTCGTTTTCAAATGCTTGAAAAACTTTTACAGGAAGGCTATGCTGTTGTGAGTATTGATTATCGGTTAGTGAATGACAAAAATGAGGTGATTTATCCTGAACCTTTGTCAGATTGCATGGATGCTATTCGCTGGATTCGCAAAGAACAACTTAACTATGGGTTTGATATAGCTAAAATTGCGGTAGGCGGATGCTCGGCAGGAGGTCATTTGGCGCTTATGACTGCTTATGCGCCTGAACTATTAGCTCCAGGTTCAGTAGAACTTAAATCGTATTCTGCGCGAGTTAATTGCTGTGTGGATATTTATGGACCTACTCACTTGGGCAAGATGTTTCTTCCAACGTTGTTACCTCCAGTACTAGCGTTAGCTCATCTTGTGATTCCGAAAGCAAAAATGCATGAAAGACAGATGCTGCTTCAGGCTTTTACGAGACAGAATAGTTCGCATCCTTGGCGGCGTCATAGGATCTGTAAAGTTTTTTCTCCTGTTTCATACGTCGATAGAGCTGTTCCGACAATTATTTTTCATGGCAATAAAGACGGTTTGGTGCCGTTTGCACAGTCACGACTATTACAAAAAAAACTTCAGAAACGAAATAAAATTGTTTTACTCAAAGTCATCGAGGGACAAGATCACGGTTTTCCCACTTTAGATAAATCAAGGGGTGAAAAAATCGCGGCTGAAACGTATAATTTTCTTTTACGCTATAATCATACGTAGAAAGACTCGTGGTGAAAGCCAATCACAAAAGAATTTGGATATATAAAAAATTAAGACTACATTTGCAGAGGTAAATATATGGAGAATATGAAAATGTTGAAGAAAATCTTATTATGCTGCTTACCGGCAGTTTTGTGGATTTTGCTCCCTGCCAGTGGCAAGGCACAATATCAGTTTGGCTATCTGAGTTATCAGAAAGCATTGCAAAATATGCCTGACTATGCTACGGCGCAGACCTCTCTGCGTGCGCTTAAGGATAAATATGATACGGAGGCAAAGTATAATGAGGAGAGATTTCGGAAAATGTTTGCCGATTTTATTTCAGGTCAGAAGAATTTTCCTCAGGAGATTATGCTGAAACGGCAGAAGGAACTGCAAGTCGCTATGGAACAAGGTATTTCCTTCCGGAAGGATGCGGAACGCATGCTTTCAAAAGCGGAAGACGATATGATGTCTCCTCTAACTCATAAATTGGACAGTATCCTTGGAATTATAGGTCATGAAAATGGTTTTATTTTCATTATCAATACGGATAATCATGATTTTCCATTTATTCATACACAAGCTGGAAAAGATCTGAACGAGATTGTTTTGGCTAGAATTGCAGGTAAGGTATTACCTGTTAGTTCAGAGTCAACTGCTCCTGGAGAAGAGAAGGCCGCTGATCCTAATGCAAAAAAAGAAGAGCAGCCTGCAGCTGTTTCGACAAATACGGAGAATAAATAAATGGATTCGGATCATGACGGTGTGTTACCAAATGTAGCGGGACCTATTGGCGTTTTTGATTCCGGGTTTGGTGGGCTTACGGTACTGCAAAAGATTTGTGCATTATTGCCAGAATATGATTATTTGTTTTTAGGTG
>JAQVXN010000104.1 GCA_028709135.1 Bacteroidaceae bacterium
CATTCGGGCATAAATGCCATTGAGTTCTTCAATTTGTTCTGCCATATGATGGGTTTGCTCATTGATACGTTCAATGGAACCCACCTGCTTACTTACGCTCTTCAACTGCAATTCGTACACTGTATTGATACCTGTCAATGTGCGATTTAAATTGGTCATTTCCTCACTGTCTGTTGTGAGGTGTGAACTTTGCTTCTCCACCTTGTCAAGAGTTTCCGTAAGTAACTTCAATTTCTCTGCATATTCTTTTGACGCTTGTTCCAACTCCGGCGTCATTGAAGCCTGCGCACGACGCAATAACTCTTCATTTGCCATCCGAATAATATCGACTAAACTATTAGCTGATACACCTGCTCCTTCGGCAGCAGCTTGAATTTTTGCACTAGGTTCAAATTCATTCTCCTTTGATGGTTGCGTAACATTTTCAAAAGTTTCTCCTTTTCCTACGTGACGTGTATCCACGGACCCACTACCTATAATAACAGTCGTTCCGCCACCACCAACAACTCCAGCCGGAGCATCGGAAACCGCAGCTGCAGCGGCACCTTCGGCAGCTGTCCCATTTTCTGGCGGCATTACACCTCCACCAATTACGAAACCTCCGCCTTGTGCTCCTCTTGGAGCAACACTACTTTGGGTAGACATCTTCTGGGATATTTCTTCGTCACTAGGTAATTCATCACTCAATTCACGATTAATCTCAGCTTTATCAAATGGGCGATCGAATGCCGAAAGGAAAAACACGAAAACCTCCGTGCCCATTCCGATAAACAACATCAGGTTAGCGCCCTGCAAATGAGTCAGTTTAAACAGCGTACCCAGGATTACGATAGACGCACCCCAGCTGTATGCATAATTCAGAAAAGTCTGACCAGGAACACTGTCCATCCAATGTTGCATGCGAACTACGAAATTTATTTTTGATGCTTTCATATCTGTATTTTCTTCATAAAACGATTATTTATTCTTACTTGCTGCAGAAGCCAGAGACCGTACGCAACGAAAGCCAATATAAGAGCGCGGCTGATTCTGATATTCATAAGTACGCCACGCTGAACGGATCATAGATTCAGGATCTTTCCAGCTGCCGCCACGCACGCATTTCTTTTTTAATGCATAAGGATCCTCCGGTGCTGCTTTATATGTCAATTCGGGGTTCAAGTCACTCATACTTTGCACACCCGCCTGCGTATAAACAGTACTTGTCCATTCAGCCACATTACCCGCCATATCGTAAAGGCCATTCGAATTAGCTCCATAAATACCTACTTTAGAAGTAATCAGGTTACCATCTTCGGTATAATCACCACGATCTGGTTTAAAATTGGCATAATAACAACCTTTTTCATTTTTCATCGAAGGATCGGTCCATGGAAAAGGATTACCTTCCTTGCCACGTGCCGCATATTCCCATTCTACTTCTGTCGGCAGTCGATAGCGCTGGAGTTGACGGGCTTCTCCACGCATCCCGCGTAACAGATATTCCGTACGCCACGCACAAAAAGCAGAAGCTTGTTCCCAGGTTACTCCCACTACGGGATAATCATTATAGTCTGCACTACTAAAATAAAGACGCATATACTTCTCGTTGTTCGCATTCGGAAAATCATTTACCCAGCATGTCGTATCTGGATAAATGTTCACAATATATGTGTTCAAAAAATCGTAATAACTAGACAAAGGACGTGTAATAGTTTTTCTTACAATATTTCCATCTTCATCAACATACGCCGTATCTTTTGAGATAGTTACCGGCTCATTGGTATCCGCCGTTTTATCGGTATTCAGTATTCTTTCCTGTGGATTCAGGCGATATTTACGTAAGGCAGCCTTAGCATAATCGTAAATTTCATAACGATAGTTCATCTGCTTATAATCCAGCATTCGTTCGCCCGTCACTGGGTTAGTAAAAAAGAGACTATTAATTGCAGCTTCCTCACTTTCGGTCGGATTCTTCCATGGAATAGGCCGCGACCAGTCCAAATAGGGTTTTGCAAGAGGATTACCTTCCTTATCCTCAGAAATTTTAAAAGCTTCATTTCCTCCATAATTGGGATCAGCCAAACGCTCTCGCAAAATAGAGTCTCGGACCCAATAAACGAACTGCCGGTACATGGAGTTTGTCACTTCTTTTTGGTCCATCCAGAAACCATCCACTGAAATTTCCTTTGTAGGTACATCAGCTCCCCAGAGAGTGTCGTTTTTCGCCAAACCCACTTTTAAATTTCCGCGTTCCACTTTCACCATACCATATGGTGTTGGTTCCTCAAAAGGTTTCCCCGAGATGCCTACCACCTCGCCGCCAGACAACATCGACCTGCCACTTCCACCAAAGCAGGAGCCAAAAAGTATTATAGTCAAAACACCTGCTACCAGTATTCTTTCTATTTTCATATTTCGTTTTTTTTCTTTATGGTTACAGAGAACTTTGCAGCTCCCTTTTTCTTTATCTTTCATTTTATAATAAGCGTACGCTCTTATGAAGATTTTTACCTTTCTTATAAAGATTCAACTTCAGTTCGTAGCTCAATACGAGTTCGTGCGCTCCATTTTCAAAACCAACTCCGGAAGTATAGGCTTCGTAAGAATAGCTCAGTACAACACCATGAAATTTCCCTCCCAAAAACAGAGCCATGGAATTTGTGGGACTGTATGAAGCACCTACAAAGAGCATTTTGTTTTCATTTGCATACTCCACTCTACCTGAGAGATACGCTTTCCATTCCACTCCGTCATACATGCCTAAAGCAGACGGGTGTATTGTCAAAAACGGGTTTCTTGTTTTAATATTGTATCCCGACGTCAAATAATACGTTCGTTTAATTGCAATTTCATTATTTTCGCCCATTATCACCGTCGGTGCCGTCAAATGAAGCGCAGATATCCCCAAATAGAAATCTTTACGCTGAAAATACAAGCCACCGCCAACGTCTATCTTGGAACCGTTCACTGAGTTGGTAGGAATCGCTGGATCATTAGAATCATTCAAATCAACTTTGCTCCCATCAAACGTCTCACTCAGGAAATCGCCTTCGGCCCCAAACCCCAATAAACCTCCAAAAAGTTTGAAATGATAGGCATATTCCATAGATAGGCGCTTATGAGAGAAAAAACCAATTTTATCATTTAAAAAATAAGCACCCAATCCATGATGCGGATTTAGAAAAAACATCGGCAGATCTACTCCTGCATACATCGTAGCTGGCGCATTTTCATAACCGGACATCTGAGAACTGTAAGTACTTAAAATACGCATATTCTCTGTTGTGCCAACCGCAGCAGGATTAAACTCCGGCTCCATCATCCAGTAATGCGTGAACGACGGGTCGTATTGTCCCTTAACCTGCAATGTGCAGAAACTCAGAGTCACTACAATTGACAATAGTATCCATTTTTTCATAATCCCACTTATTATAACTTATTTCCGCGCCTTTTATTGTCATGCAAACAAAAAAACTTCCTTTTCTACACGTTTCGCTATTTTTTAGATTTACCTTTCAATTGACATGCATCTACTCATCTTAAATTCAAACAAAGCAGAACCCGGCTCTGCACATACAAAGTCGGGTTCTCCTTTTATGCTTTATTTTTCAGCATGTTATTTTTTCAACATTTTGTCCATTAACACCTTCATCCAATATCCCCCAATTACAGAACGCGCAATGAAAGCTTCATAGAGTCCGGTCTTCGTATCGTGCCAATCACTGATAGGCACACGCGACTGCGTTTCGTTGATATATTTGTAGACCGGTTCCACAAACTTCAGAAACGTCTTGTTGTCTTTACTCATCGCAGCAGTCCACATAATCCAATCACTCTTCGTATAATCTTTGCGGCAGTCCAAAGGCAGTCCATAGATATTCTGTTTACTTAAATAATATTTAATTTCACGATCCATGGCGCCATTCGGGAAAATATTAGTCTGCCACATCTTATCCCAAATCATATTATATTTCTGGCTCCATGTTTCATTGCGATCGAAAGCTAAACGATAGTGATCGTTTTCCCGAGCATTCTGTTCCCACTTTTGAGCCATTTCTTTTGCTATACTCTCATATTTTGAGGCCGCGGCCTGGTCTCCACGCATTCCCGCCAATTTGGAATAAGCCAGAATTCCCATAATGGCTTTTGCAGAGAGATTGCAGTTGTGAGCCCAATGTCCGGCAAAATCATCCGTACAAAGTTGGTTTGCAGGATCCTGTCCATTCTCTACCAAATAATTTACCCATGGCGTCAAAACGTTCCAATATTTCTCAACAAATTTCGTATTTCCTTCCAATTGACAAATCGTAGCTGCCAAGGTCAGCATATTGCCAGCTTCCTCCAGCGGCATGTCACCTCCATAAGTTTGCCCATCTGCAATAGGATAAGTACCCATATCATGTGCGCTGAAAGGCTTTGTCCAACGACCCGTATAGCTGTATTCCAGAATACTCGTCATCATAGCTTTCTCCAACTCGGGATTATAAACCAAGAACAGAGGAGCTTCCGGATATGTCAAGTCTACCGTATTCACGCTACCATTGGAATTGTTTTCCTTAGAGAAAAACAGCAAGTGACCTTCATTATCCACAAACAATTTGTGAGCAGCTATCACATGACGGTAAGAACCAGAAAGTATTTCTGCATAATGTTTGTTGCCGGCTTTTAAACCATCATCATATATTTGTCGGTCCGTCTCCCGACAGCGCCCCATAATAGCACTATAGTCATTTTTTAGTTTATCAAAGGCATCAAAAATTGTCACCTTTCCTTCGTGGGCCCAATAAGCCTTATACCGGTGGTAAAGATATTCGATGTCCTCCACTTCGTCATATCCAATCATGGTGAAACTTGATTTTGGCATCTCGTTCACCTGACCAAAATCGTGCATATAGGCCAATGCCGGAGTATCAGCAGCCTTACGGGCTATAATTTTGTCTTTTGTAGCCGGCAAAACGCCTTGTGTCATAAAACCATGTTGCATCTCCGTATAACTGCCCATACTCACCGCCCCGTTCACAGCCGGTAAATATAGATAACCCCAGTCAATACAGATTCCATCACCCTTTTTAGCCAAAATAGGTTGTTCAATACTGCCTGACTTCAAATAGGTTGTCCCATTCTTCGTTTCTACAGTCGAAACTGTTGGTAAGTTTCCTTTATTCACAGTAATTTCCGGTGTAGCATCCATATAGAATTGCACACTATGTGCCTTCTTATCTGTGGAACGTACTTGATAAGAAATATAATTGATAGGAGTAGAAAGCAAGTCGTAATCATTTATCAGCATCGGCGCCGTAAAAACAACATCAAGATCTACCGGACCGCAGCTGAAAGTGTAATAAGAAGAGGTAGCTAAAACACTCACCGACTTCTGCACCGCTGTCTTCACAGCCATTTGCCCCGCTGTCACATTTCTATAAAGGCCAAAATCCAACAAGGCTCCACCTACCGTATTATGGCAGTGTGCTGCTATCACGTTTTTGCCTGCATGAAGAGCGTTTTTGGCAGATCCGGTCAAATGAAGTACCTGATCGTTTTTCCACGTATTCCCAGTATCAAGCACTTTCACTCCGTTAATGAAAACCTCAAAAACATCATCGTGAGAATAATTCAAATACAGTTCCCCCTTTGCATCATCTTCGCTAAGATTCACTGTGCGGCGTACATAAACGTCAGAATTCTCTGCACTCCAGTCCGTGCGCACACCTGGTTGGTTTTCAGAGCCAAAAGCACCGGTACCTTTTTTCCAGGCCGTATCATCAAAATCCGCCTTCTCCCATCCTGCACCCTGTACCGTAGTAGCATAGGGAGCGGTCCAAGCCTCGTCTTTGGCCATCGGCAGCAAAACAGCCAGATTCATGTTTTCACTCCCCATGAAACGGTAGGTTTCGCCATCCACGCGCAGCAATCCCGTCAAGGGTTTCTCGTCACCCGTCCAATGACGGGTAGTTCCCTCATTGAGTTTGTCATACGGCGACCAAATTGAAAAATATGGGTCGTTCACCACGATCGGTACCGCCGGCAAGCGTAAGTCCGTCTTTTGGTATGGCTTAAAAAAATCAGGCGTTTGAGCCTGAAGGAGCACAGCAGCAACAAGCGCAGTGACAAAAGTGAATTTTCTTTTCATTATTGTGGTCATATTTATGAATTCAACCTATTTTGAAAGCAAAAATACATCTTTTTCCTCTAATTCGCAACTTCCTAGCAAAAAACATTCCCAGCAAGAAATATCACTGCCTCTGCATGTTTAAAAATACAAAAGTGAGAAGTTCAACTCCGTACATACTTTTCTGATAATTATAAATCTTAGCCGGTTTGAAAAGAAAGAACTTCTCATCAACGGATCTCTCAATGTCGTCTTAATTTGTTTAATTTAATCTTGAAGACTCTGCAGCAGCATAGAATGAAGGATTTCAACGAGGTTTATTAGAGTCATCTATGGTTGCCTTTTTTTAATTGCTATGCTGCACGTCAGCCTCCTTCTTCTTAGGCATCACATTGAATTTCCACGTTAGGGAAAGCATAAAGTAACGTGGAATACTGTTGTTCCACGATTCAGTGCGACCTTGTGCATTAAGCACGTAACTGGTATTGGAGAGTTGGTGGAGAATGTCAAAACCTTGGAGTTTGGCTAACAGATTACCATGGAAGAAAGACCTGTTAAGTTGAGCATTCCAGACCCAATCCGTAGTGTTCATTTCAGACTGTTGGTAGCCGCGACGGGCAAAAAGACTGATATCAGTGAGGAGTTGCAGGTGCCAAAGCAATTGTGCCTGTACATTAACACCCATGCTGTAATCGCC
>JAQVXN010000105.1 GCA_028709135.1 Bacteroidaceae bacterium
ACAAGGGGGAAAGGGATTACACCTATTCAGAAATGGGGGAGATGTTCGAACTGCTTGGTATAAATTGAGATTTCTGTTATTTCTTAGACCTGAATCAGTACTATGCAACTTAAAGTGAGTTCGACGGAAATAAGAGGCTGTAAATTGATAGCCTGTAAAAATTGTTGTAACTTCAAGGTGTTGAAATTCAAAATTTCACAAATAATAATCACTAAGACCTAGAGGGCAACGGGGGTGATCCTAGTGATTCAAACGTCAACTAATCCGTAAGAAGAGGAAAGCCCATAAACTTCATAATTATCCCCGATGATGTTATCTATCTTAATAAACAGATAATTATCCGAACACTTGTCATAGAGAAAATATTCTAATTTTCAAACAGGTGGTTATTAATATTTAAATGTTTATAGTAAAAAATATGCTTGCCGCCCTGCAAAGCAGTATCTTGAGAATATTTACGGTTTCACTGTGAATATTCTCGAAATACCTCTTTGCACCTGTCCATAGGGACACGGACAGGCTTCGGGAGAGTGGTTAAGACATTCTATGGGAGCTGTGCCCACCATACTCCCAAACGAAAACGGTACATCTGTATCGGTATGTTCATCCGACACCTCCCGTTTGTCCTTTCCGTTCATGACGATGTCATCACTCCAAGCCCTGCACTGGGAGGTAGCCGATTTCCTGCCCATACAGCAGAACCGTTTCCTTTAAAGCCGAATATCCGTCAAGCTGATATTCCTGCCGTTCTTGCTTTAAGCCAGAACCGCAGCTTTGGGACAGAAGAAGATGGAACATTATTTTGTTGCAAGAATGTTTTATTCTCTTTTAAAACTATAAGGGAAATAGCACGATGGCTTTCCTGCCATCAAGTATTAATTACGGCAAGACATAGTTCGTCTACCTATTTTTTAAAGTTTGTGAAAGGATGAGGACTTTAATTTTTTCCTTTTCAAAGATTAGAACTTACATTTTATTCAAATATTTCCTTTAACCGATTAGCTTCTTTCATCAGCTTTTTCGGATTATTCTGTTTGAGTTTATTCAAATTCAAAAGTTTCCATTTTACAGACGGATAGTCTGCAATTTTCAGATCGAAATTTATCTAAATAGTTTATTTCTTAGGCGAATTTGCAGTATTTTTGTTTGCAAATATCAAGGTAGAATAAATCTTTAGGCATAAGAGATATCGTTTATGTGACTATAAAGCTGATTTCTTATCATAATTAGTGATGATTGAATGTCTGAACGGTTACTGTTTTTGTCTGTGAAGTTAATGACCATAAAAATAACTTATACCTAAAGCACACAGACCTTGATTAAAATTAAATAATTGTCCGAATACTTATCATATAGAGAAAATATTCTAATTTCAAAATGGGTAGATATTAATATTTAATGTTATTGCAAAAAATATGCTTGCCACCCTGCAAAGCAGTATTTTGAGAATATTTACGGTTTCACTGTGAATATTCTCGAAATACCTCTTTGCACCTGTCCATAGGGACACAAACAGGCTTCGGGAGAGTGGCTTAAGCATTTTATGAAGGCTGTGCCCACCATACTCCTAAACGAAAACGGTACATCTGTATCGGTATGTTCATCGGCTACCTCCCGTTTGTCCTTTCCGTTCATGACGATGTCATCACTCCAAGCCCTGCACTGGGAGGTAGCCGATTTCCTATCCATACAGCAGAACCGTTTCCTTTAAAGCCGAATATCCGTCAAGCTGATATTCCTGCGGTTCTTGCTTTAAGCCAGAACCGCAGCTTTGGGACAGAGGATGGGGCATTATTTTCCCCCTGAAAAGGTTTTATTCTCTTTAAAAAACTACAAGGGAAAAATAACAAAATAATTTTTTCTTAGAAATCTAGATGGAATTTTTTCTATTGTTATACAAAGTTTCTTATATCAACCATAAATTAAGTAAGAAATGAGATTATCAACATAAATTGTAAAATAAAGTGAACTGATAAAGGATGAAGTTGAGATAGTATCGAAAAGTTAAATCAAAGGTGTTGTAATGTTAAATCGTCAGTTCTATGGAAAGTAAAAAGATTGTTAAAGCTATAAATATTGGAATTTTTATATCATTTGAAAGCATTTGAATATTATCTCATTGCTCAGTTTTACACAATAACTTAGATGCAAATTGGAAGAAATGTAAAATAAAGAAGATATTAAAAGGCAATAGGGGAGTAAGGTTTCTGTAACTATTGTAACTCACATGATGTTAAAATTAATATGTGGAATTATCTCCTTTCCCTTTAAGAATTCTCTCTATATCTGACAGATGATAATAGTTCTTATTACCGCATTTTACAGAAACTAGATATCCTGATTTATCCCAAGACCATAATGTTTTACGGCATTTCCCAAGCATATTCTGGGCATCCTTGACCGTTATAAGTTTATCAGCATTCTCGTTCCGGATAATGGCAGCAAGTTTTTCATTGTTCTTTTCCACAATAGCTTTAGCAAACTGTAAAAGCTGTTTTGGTGTAACCTTAATAGTATAAGGATCATGTGATTCCAGAATATCTTCAATTCCCATACGCTTTACTATCTTTATGTTTCTAATATAAAGATAGCAAAAGAAATCAAAATCGGCAAGTATCCCTAAGTACTAAATGGTGATACATGCCGATAAGTAATGCTGATTTGATGCAGATAATAGGATTTATCTGATAGATTTTGGCTTATGATGAATACCTGATCTGATCCTGTCTAATATTTCTTGATTCTGTTGCTGGTGCTTAACAGTATTTCCACTTTCTATCCACTTAGCCAGTTCATCCTCATAAAAATACCATTTTTTGCCCTTCTTCATGCCAGGAATATCACCTTGTCGAACATGAGCATATAAGGTAGACTTGGCCATATTCATAATCTTACAGGCGCATGCTACATCACAGATTGTATGCTGATAGATGACAGAAGAAGAAACCTCTTTGCACATTAGAATCTCAGGTTTTCCATCTTCCACACGATACTTAAGGGAACTGCCTTTAGGAAGCATTACCGTCATCATGGCTTTTAATGTTGAGACCTCCTTAGCAATATTACTTACCATTTGAGGCAATTGATCAAAAGATATTTTTTCCATAGTATTATTTATTTTTTATACCTTACAAAGGTAATCTGTTTAGGAAACAAATATATTAAATTAATAGTTTAACACAAACTTTTTATATATTATAAATTAATCAATTATTACTATAATAAATTAAATCTCTTTCAATGTCGTCTGCTTGAGCAGTTGCTTTTCTACGGACGCCTTTTCTGTTTGCACTAACGGGAAGTTCTACATAATATTTAGTCCCTTCTTGAACCGCAAGCTTTCGACAGATGGAAGAACATCGCACACTTTCTTTTCCAGCATGATTCTGAAACTCTTGATGAAATACACGATAAATAAAATTCGCACCAAAGTTATTATCCTTACACAGATAATATTTTACATGATAACCCAAATGATAGATATCTTCTCTTGAAAGATTTCTGTTGCTTACAGGAACAAGATCAATGTCTATGGTATCGTTCTCAATGACCTTCTTTATATCAAGAAGTAAGATATGAGCATCTTCATTAGAACTCAAATGAGAAGCCACAAATTTTTGAATAAGTACACAAAAAAGTTCTATCAGTTGTTGCTTGCGTTTCTTTGATCTATCATCAATTTCTGCATGAATAGGGATAAAACTAAATTCAGATCGAAAGATTCTAGTACTTTCTTCTAAAGCAGAATGTATTCCAAGATGAAATTTACAGAATACTACTTTATGGACAAACATACAAATTAAGCCAAGACAAAGGAGCAGGCTTAAAATGGATGAACTGGAAAGGAAGACAGTAGTCAGTGAAGACATTCTAAAGACAGTCTGTATATATGCCCCTTTTTCCCTGCAATACAGAATTCCAAGAATATCCAGCTGTATGAATCCTAACACCATCAACAGCATGATGGTATTATCAGCATAACGTGTGCATTTAACTAATTTCTTCTTATCCATATCAGCATTTCTTTTGCACAAACTTAAATATTTCTGTGCTAATTACTGATATTTGAGAATAAGTTTTAACAATAAATAGTGCACAAAAGATGATATTACATTGATTTACACACTATTATTGTAGTTTATTGTATATTCTATTTAAGTGATATTTTATTTGCAGACTCTCGCTTTTTCTCATCTACAAGGTCAGCATAGATTTGTGTTGTAGATACATTTCTATGGGTAAGCATTTTACTGACCGTATAAATATCAGTACCTTCCGCTATCTGAAGTGTAGCAAAGGTGTGTCTGAAACAATGAAAGGTAATATGCTTGGTAATACCGGCATCTTTCAGCCAGTTTTGAAGAGGCACCTGGCAAAAACAGCGTTTCATGCCTTTAAAAACAGTTCCTATTGCCTTTTGTTGCCCACAAAGTTCGAAAGCTTCATCACTGATAGGAAGAGTGGCTACAGATTTGGTTTTGATTGTGGTTATACGCATGCAATAACCGCCCTCAGAAGCTTTCTCAATATTTTCCCACTTAAGATTCATCACATCACTTATGCGAAGACCTGTAAGGCATGAAAAAAGTGAAGCACGTTTAAGAACATCGATCTTACAAGGAGTTCTGGCTAGCTTTTTAAGCTCTTCAAGGGTAAGATATTCTTTGTGAACATCCTCTGTATCAATTTTTTCCAAGAAATCATTGATATTTTCATCTATCATTTTACTATGATAAGCAATCTTCAATAATGCCCTAAAAGTGGACCAGTAACTCGCAGCAGAATTCTGACTGATAGTATGGAATGTGCCATTTTTATTGGCTTTGGAAAGAAGATACTCTTTAAATTTATTGCAGAAAGACTGATTTATATCCCCAAACGTACATGTTCCACCGCAAAAATCATAAAAATGTTCATAGACTATATCCCATTTTTGGTCTTTTTTCCAGCATATTTTCTTATAGTAGGCCAGGAAGTCTTCCTTCAGATGAAATTTGTTAAAGCAGTCAAGATCATTATTTATAAGAGCTACACTGCGGCGACAGCGAATAACTTCCGATTTTTCCAACATTTCTTCATTATATTCACGTTCTATCTTATTCTTTGGCTTGGCATAGATATAAATGCCAAGATATTCTCTGCGTTGCATCTTCAAGGTATATGGATTTCTGAAGGCCGGATAATAATCCAGATAAAGAGAAAACATCCCTTTGCTGATAGGACGCTGACGTAATGTTACTTTGGTACATGATTTATACATAATTCCCTTTTTAAAATTATTACTTACAAATTTAACCAGTTTATTCATAGAGCAATCTTAAACTGTTGTTACTCTACTGCAAACCGAAAATATGCCGTTATTTACTAATCCTTGGCAACAAAAATATGAAAATCTCCATTCTTTTTTTCTAACAAAACTTTGTCAAATTCGATCCTGGAGATTCTAATATAACTGCCGACTTTAATTCTTGGAATATCATAGCGTTTAAAGATATAAGAAATCTGGTCTTTTGTCAAACCATACTTCTTCGTTATTTCTTCTTTGGTATAGTAGTTCGAATTTTCTATGCCATTATTGAGGCCTTTAAGATTGTCTATATGAAGCTTGGAGTAGTAGCGTTCTTTACCATGGGTCAGACGAGGAATATGATGTCGCATGACAAATGACAGTACTGCAGCATGTGACATTTGGAATTTCTTCATAATCTGGTCAATTGTGTAGTAATCGAAAGGGGAGAAGTTTACAAGTAGATTAGCAAAATACTTTTCTACATCCTCTTTACTATAGTAGACATTACGGCCCTGATAAAACTTTGTAATAGGGAATTTGGCAAGACGGTTCATTGCCATCTTCTTACTAATGTTGTATCGCTCCATAATCTGACGTATAGTATAATGCTTGGAAGTTGGTTTACGCCCTAATTGGTTTACACGCTTACGATATTGTGGGGCATTATCAAACAAACGCTCTACATCGCTTCTTCTGATAATGGTATGTCCCAGAATTTGAAGGGCCGGAATTAGTTGAGATTGTAGGTATCTATAACATGTCGCACGGCTTATGCCAAGCAGGATCCCTGCTTCTGTGGGCGAAAGGTAAGGCCTCCCATCAATATTTTGAATTTGAGAATTGGTATCCTTTACCTCCTCATCATATTCATACTGCTCCATTTTTTTTTGTCTCTGTTGGTGCTTGTATGACGCTCTCATGCACTTTTTGGAGCAAAATCGGGTCGTCAAAGTGTGGGCAACGAAGTCCCTTCCACACCATTCACACGTTCTTTTAATGTCCATTTTTGTAAAAAATTTGTTATCTAAGTCACCTTTTTTGTCTCATATCGTCTCACATTTTCTCATAGCGTCTCACTAGAACCTTTGATGACGACACATGTAATCTCATAGCGTCTCACCATGCCCTTCAATAACACATTTGTCAAAATCTCATAGCGTCTCATCGTTCCCTTGAATGACGTTTTTGAGAGCAATTTTTAATGTCAAGAAAAAATCAACGGTACAAATAGGGTACAAGAAATAGGGCAAAAAGAAACACTATCAAGCAGATAGTGTTTAAAGTGAAATAGTGTAAAGTGTTATAAATCAAACACTTTACACTATTTTAGTAATGGATAGTAATCGATATTAATGGGCAATTATTTTCCGATGCAACATCTATATCTATCAAATAGTCAAGTATTTGAGATTTAAACGGTACAAACAAGATACAAGATTTTTAGTATCTGGCACATTCGTAAGTGATTGATATTGAACCGT
>JAQVXN010000106.1 GCA_028709135.1 Bacteroidaceae bacterium
CTGTTTTTTTATTAAAGATCCATTCGTCAAGTTCAAATGTAAAAAAGCGGTTTCCAAAAGTCTTCGTAAATAATTCTTTACTTCCACGCAGTATAAGAACTTCTTTAGGTTGTAAGTTTGCAAAAAGTTTGCCAATATAGTCAATGGTACCTTCGGCAACGGCAAATTCTCCGGTTGAAATATCGAGTAGAGAAAGACCGCAAGAACCTTGGGCGATGTTAATGGCAGCAAGAAAATTGTTTTCTTTGCTATTAAGAACATTGTCTGTGAGAGCTATTCCTGGGGTTACAAGTTCTGTGATGCCCCGTTTTACTAATTTTTTTGCTAGTTTGGGATCTTCAAGCTGGTCACAGATTGCAACGCGATGGCCTGCACGGATCAACTTAGGTAGGTAGTTGTCTAACGCATGATGAGGGAAACCTGCCATTTTAATTTCTTGTGCTTTTCCCTTATTGCTGCGGTGTGTGAGTGTGATGCCCAAAACTCCGGCTGCAGTTACTGCGTCTTCCTGATAAGTTTCGTAGAAGTCTCCGCAGCGGAAAAGAAGAATGGCATCCGGGTGCTTTGCTTTTAAAGTCCGAAATTGTGCCATCATCGGGGTTAGTGCATCTTCTGCCATTTGTATTTGAAATTTTTTGTACAAACAAAATTACAAAAAAAGTCTGATTCGTGCAATTTTTGTATTGAATGACGGTTTGTGTGCAAAAAGATTCTCTTTAAATATATCGCCAATGGAGAATGAGCACATAATGTATAATAAGTGTTTTTATTTATCCAATTTCCATGTGGCGCCATCTTTTGTGTCTTTAATCTCAAAACCAAGTTTTGATAACTCGTTGCGGATCTCATCACTTGTAGTCCAATCCTTTTTCGCTTTGGCTTCGTTCCGAATTTGCAGTAACAGATCAACCGTTTTACTGAAAGCTTCCTCACGTTCGTTGCTGCTTGCTGTTTCCATCTTTAGTCCCAAGATGTCAAATGCAAAAGTTTTAAAAATAGATTGTAAAGCTTCTAGTGCTTTGGGCTTGATAGTTTGCTGCTTGTTGATCAACTGATTAATAAGATGGCAGGCATCGAAGAGATGGCTGATAACAATAGGTGAATTGAGATCGTCGTTCATGGCGTCATAGCACTTTTCACGCAATTCATCTGTATAGGTTTCAGTAATTTGTCCGTTATCGGAAGGAATGATTTTTTCTAATGCATTGATTCCGTCCATGAGTCTGTCTAATCCTTTATGGCTGGCTTTAAGGGCGTCATTGCTGAAATCGACCGTGCTGCGATAGTGTGCTTGAAGAATAAAGAAACGGATGGTCATGGGCGAGTAAGCTTCATCAAGACTTGCATGTGAACCAGTAAAAAATTGTTGTAAAGTGATGAAGTTGTTAAGACTTTTCCCCATTTTTTGCCCATTAATGGTTATCATATTATTGTGCATCCAGTAGTGAACCATTTGATCGCCTTGACTAGCTACGGATTGAGCTATTTCACATTCGTGGTGAGGAAAAATGAGGTCCATTCCACCACCGTGAATATCAAAATGAGAACCAAGATATTTGCGACCCATGGCGGTGCATTCACAATGCCATCCTGGAAAACCTTTACTCCAAGGGCTTGGCCAACGCATAATATGTTGTGGTTCTGCTTTCTTCCAAAGTGCAAAGTCTACTTGGTTCCGTTTTTCACTAACACCAGCAAGCTCGCGTGATTGATTAATAACGTCATCCAAGTTGCGATTAGAAAGAATGCCGTAGTGATATTTTTGATTATATTTTTCAACATCAAAATAAATGCTACCTTGACTTTCATATGCAAAGCCGTTTGCCAGAATCTCCTTGACTAGTTGTTCCTGTTCAATAATGTGACCGCTGGCAAGTGGCTCAATGCTGGGTGGCAATACGTTAAGAGCTGACATAGCCTGATGGAAACGATTTGTATAGTATTGGGCGACTTCCATCGGTTCCAATTGTTCTAAACGCGCTTTTTTAGCTATTTTATCTTCACCTTCATCTGCGTCGTGTTCTAAATGCCCGACATCAGTGATATTGCGTACATAACGCACCTTATAACCAATATGTTGCAAATATCGGAAAAGCAAATCAAACGTGATAGCAGGTCGGGCATGTCCCAAATGTGCATCACCATAGACCGTCGGTCCACAAACATACATACCTACGTATCCTTTATGTAGGGGCACGAATTCTTCTTTCTTGCGAGAGAGCGTGTTATAAATTTGAAGTTTCTGTTCCATATCAAATCGGTTTCACTTCTGCAAAGGTACGGCTTTTAATCAATATTTTACAGTTGCAAATGAGTTAATTTAAACGATAAAAATAACAAACAGCCTTTCCTTTTTGAGGTAAGACTGTTTGTTATAAAAGGTGTAAATGCGCTATTTTGAACCTAAATAAGAATTCGCATAAAAATTTAGGAGTGCTTGTCGAGAGTAATCGTTTGTCCTGAAATCCGGCTTCGTTCCCCTTCAAAACAGATGCGGTGACTTTCTATGGAGTCATCAATTGGAGTTGGAAACGGTTTGTGTTCTTTCCCGATTGCGTGGATGAAATCTTCGAATATCTTCAAATCGGCTCCAGCATGATAGGGCTTTTTCAAGGCCTCCGTGAAGTCAAAAACTTCCTGATGGTGATTTTTGAAAATATTGACACTAACTTTCTTTTCGTCACTGATAATTTCGCCTTCAGTGAGTTGAATTCTCGTAGAGCGGAATTCAAATTGTGTAAAGATGTCCATTGACATGAAAATGGTCGTTTTGTCCTCCATTTCCATGAGTAGTACTTGATTATCTACTACATCGTTATCACAATGGTAGACGCATCGTCCATGTGGACCTTCTTTTAATTCTTGTTGAATAGCGTCTTCGATGGTTTTTCCTTTAGGCACATCGAAATTTCTGATCCATTCACGGCGGCGCCAATAAAGATCTATAGCAGAGAAAGGACAGGTTTGTTCTACTTTGCAGTCAATACAACGTAAAGCAGAACCCTTCGGGGCATTTTCTTTTGTAAACCAACGTAGAGATCCGAACGATGAGAGTCGGCTGCAATTGCTGCCTGTGAGCCAGAGAAGAAAGTCTACATCATGGCAACATTTAGCTAGTAGCATGGGGTTACTTTCTTTTTCGCGGTTCATAATGCCACGTACATAACTGTGCGTGTCTCTGTCGATGCCAACGCCCTCTGTGTGATTGATCGAAATGATTTTTCCCAACTTACCCGAATCAACGAGTTCCTTAATTTTAAGGAAACAGGGATGATAACGCATTACATGACAAATCCCGACTAAAAGATTTGCTTTTCTGGCGGCGTCTGCGATTTGTTTACATTCGTTCAACGTTTGAGCAATAGGTTTCTCAAGTAGAATATGATAACCATGTTGAATCGCTAACATGCTGGGCTCAAAGTGCTTATTTTCTGGAGTACAAATGATAGCAGCGTCAGCACGAACAGACTTTTTAAAAAAACAAGTATAATCGCTAAAGCGATTTTGTTGGGGAACATGAAAAAGATCAGCCAGAGCATTTCTCCGAAATTCATTAGGTTCAACGACGGCTACGAGGATCACTTCTTCAGGATGCTCCAACACGTAATGCATATAAGTACGCATACGGTTGCCCGCTCCAATAGCAACTATTGAAACGGGACTGTGTGTACTTTTATTTTGTGAGATCATTTGATTTTATTATTCTTCTTACTTAAATCAAGAATTCTTATATTGCGAAATTTAACTCCGGCACCGTGACCGCAGAAACTAATATAGCCGTCCTTATTGAAGAGCCCCGGATGGTTTTTGTGATCAACAGTGTATGGATTGTGCTCGGATCCGTCGGGAGCAATATTGTGTCCTTTGCAGGCATCACGAATATTTCCTTCATTAATGACCTGCCCATTTACTGTTACTTTTACGTGATCACCGATAAATTCAATTTCTTCCGTATTCCAAGTGCCGAGAGGTCCAAATTTAACGTGTTTTGGAACAATAATTCCATATACGGCACCATGTTGCTGATAAGGTTGTAAACCTTGATAGATAGGATCATCATGATCAAGGATTTGTATTTCCATTCCGTCGTAAGCGGCATCGCTTCCAATATTGGTACGTACACCAACACCATTGTTTACTCCAGGTACGGCAAAGCAAAATTCAAAGCGATAGATGAAGTCTTTATATTTTTTCTTTGTATAAAGGTTTCCCGTGCCGCCATAGTTTGCTGAAACATAAATGTTACCGTCAATAGGCACATAATCTGTTGTGTTACCTTGCCATTTCTCTAAAGAGCGTCCATCAAAAAGAACTTCAAAGCCGGCTTTCTTTTCCTCTTCAGGTAACGTGAACACTGGAGTAGATGGGAGCTCGTTAACAAGTACATTGCGTATGCTAGCACTACCTTCCTTCGTAAGTAGCTGTATAAAACCGGTATTGTTGATTGGTTTTGAATCCGGCGTATTTTTGATGATTGCATTTTCAGCTACTTTAACTCCGTTTGATTCAACGAAGATACGGTCGTTAATAACCTTTACATATAAGGTGTTCCAATCACCTGCGTTGATAGCCCCTGCAGTATTTTGTTTGTCTTGATAAACCATTGTGACGCCGGCTTTTCCATCCAAATAGATAGCAGGCATACTGCGTACGCTGAGAGTACTTTTACTATCTGATTTCCAGTCTAGATACATTTCAAAGTTCTCATATTTTTTGGGTAAGCTGAACGCTTTCTTAGCTGTGACTTCAGTAATTCCAGTAGTTAATGGCTCATAGCCTTTTTCGCCAAACTTAGGAAGAATTCCTGAAATTTCATCTACAGCATAACCTGCATCGGCATTGCTTTTCTGTGCACGAAATACATCCTGTGCTTTTTGAAGCAGTTTCTTAATGGTGAAACCTTTTTGGAGTTCTGTATTTTTTGAGATGATGTCTTTAACTGTCATTGCAGCTGTAAAAGAAGTATTTGCATTGTCCAGATAGTTCGAAGCTAGCATTAGTGAAGGCAAAGTTTGACTTTCGGTTAAAGCAGAAATGAGCGCATTTTTAACGTTGTCTGAAGGATTCAGTTCTAAAGCACGACGATACAGTTCATACTTATTGATACTGGAACTGTTTGCAGTTCTAACAATTGTAATGTAGCGGCTTAAAACGGCATCTTTGGAAGCTTCGTTTTCTTTTGCCAAATTATAAAGAACTTCAATCATTCCCGGATTGTTTACTTTCAAGAGCGATTGGAATGCTGCATCCTTTGTGGCGGCTTTACCATATTCTTCTTGTAGTTTGGAGATAGCACTATTGTTTCCAGCTTGAGCTAAAAGAGGATAATAAAGAGTGGCGTTTGCAGAGTTTTGAAGACGATTGGCGATTAAGTTATACTGATTGTCTGCGGTTTCATCTTGAATAGCATTTTGGGCGGCTTTTTGCAGTTTTGTTGTTTCAGCGCCGCTTGCCTTTTCCATAAGGTCACAAATCTGATTAAAATTATCTGCTTTAACCACACCTTTCAATGCGTTGTAAGCTTCATCTTTAATAGTTGCGTTATCAGAATTCATCATGCTTAGAACCTTGCCATAAGCACTGTAGATATGTCTGGTGGATGCTAATTTGAGTGCTTCTGCTTGTGTGGCGGGAGAAGTGGAACTTAATGCTTGAATGACGCCATCGTTGATTTTTCCATTGAATGCAATTAGAGCATCATTTGCTTGTGGAGCATATTTGCTGTCAAGCATAGAAATCAGTGCAGAGAGGGCTTCTTCTCCTCCAATTTGACCAGCGCTAAAAATGGCAGCTTTGACTAAATTTTCATTATCAGATTTCATGGCGCCGTTTACGATACCAATTTTGTTTGTAAGATGGTTATTGCCCAACCATGATACAACATCTGTTTTTGCATCAGTAGGAAGAGAATTGAATTTATTGGTTATTTGATCAATAATTTCGTCTCCGGCAAAGTCTTTGGCAAAGAAAAGAGCCGTGTTGCGATATTGGATGTTTGGATCCTTGAGTGCTGCGAGAATATTCTTAGCAGCATTCTTTTTATCAGATTTCAGTAAAAGGCGCAACCCGGCGCAGCGAATGGCTTGCTTATCGCTCTTTAAAAGTTGTTTTGCTGCACATCTAACGGCTTTTGCATCATTCAGGTTGTTTAATAATTGGAGATAGCAGTCAGTAGCTCCTGTGTTTTCAAGAGCAAAATTCTTTTGTTTGGCAGCTTTTTGCAATTCTTTGATAGAGGCAGAAGATCCGCAAACGGTAAGTGCATTGTAAACGGACGTCAGTGTTTTTGCATCGGCTCCTTTTAACCAGCTTAGAAGGATAGGTTCAACGCCTTTCAATTTTTTGAAATAAGCAAGATAGGCTAAAGAACTTTTTGGTGCTTTTTCTTCTTTCATCAGGTTAATGATTTCATTGTCGATGCCTGGAGTTGCAGCCAGACCACGTATGGCATAATCCTGAAGATAAGAGTCACTAAGGTATTTTTCAAAAACCGGGGCCTCATTACTTGTGGCGCATTTTTGAAGTTGCGACATTAAAAAAGCTTGGTTGGCCTTGTGTGTGCATTGTTCCAAACCGTCAATGAGT
>JAQVXN010000107.1 GCA_028709135.1 Bacteroidaceae bacterium
CAGGCCTGCAAATAAGATCAGGCTCAAAAGTGAAAAAATTCTGTTCATAAAGGTGGTTGGTTAAAGCGGGTGGTTTAATTATTCATATCGCTGGCAAATATATGAAAAGGTTGGAGAAAAGCAAGGGTGGTGAATAAAAGATAAAAATAGTCTGTCTGATCGTTTGACGCAATCGGGCAGGCTGCGCCTTTGATGTTCTAACGAGATCGATATTTAAAAAAATATTGCGGTGCGCTGCACCTACAAATATTTCGGTGCGCTGCACCTCTGATGTTCTAATGCAACGATGTTCTACAAATATTGCGGTGCGCTGCACCTATCGATGTGCTGGCGGTAATATTTTATCTATAAATATTACGGTGCGCTGCACCTATGATGTTCTAATGCAACGATGTTCTACAAATATCGCGGTGCGCTGCACCTATGATGTTCTTGCGGCATCGATTGTTCTACAAATATTACGGTGCGATGCACCTATGATGTGCTAACGCAACGATGTTCTACAAATATTGCGGTGCGCTGCACCTATCGATGTGCTGGCGGTAATATTTTATCTATAAATATTTCGGTGCGCTGCACCTCTGATGTTCTAATGCAACGATGTTCTACAAATATTGCGGTGCGCTGCACCTCTGATGTTCTTGCGGCATCGATTGTTCTACAAATATTACGGTGCGATGCACCTATGATGTGCTAACGCAACGATGTTCTACAAATATTTCGGTACGCTGCACCTATGATGTTCTTGCGGCATCGATTGTTCTTTAAATAAATATTAGCATACGCGTTAAATTTCAATGATTAATATCACCTGCTATGTTATGAGAATTATGTGCGGAGCACCGCGATATTGGTAGAATTATGGACAATGAATGAAAAACAAAAGGTGCAGCGCACCGTCATATTATTAACATAGCCGGCAGATTAAATCTAAAAATCCTTCCTTTTAGATTGTATTCAGATATTATTGTGCGCCTTTCTGAGGCAGACAGGCTGCTCTTATGATATTCTACCGGCAGTATAGCTTTAAATATAATATTAGCATACGCGTTAATTTTCTATGAAATGCTAATGTATCACACAAGAGTGAATTTTAGATTTTGCAAAATTTAAAAAAATAAAACAGCCCCAAACTTACCCCACAATAAAATTGTGGGTTGGCAAGCCTGAGGCTGTTTTTTTTATGTTACCTTAAAAATTTACTGCATTTCCTGCTTTGGCTTGTTATTCATGTCGTGCTTCATATCATGGTTCATGTCGTGGTCCATCTCCATTTTCCCCTCTTTTTGCATATCCATATGAGGATGCTCATCTTTGGGATACTGGCAGCATTTGGGAAGGTCATTGTAAACTTCGGAATCGGCCTTATGCATGGGCGTATCATGACCTACATTGGCTATGGCCAGTTGAACCGCATCTTCTGATGTTTTTGAGGCATCAAAGGTTACTTCCATCATTTTGGTGTCTTTGTCCCAATCGGCGCTGGCAACTCCGTCCACTGATTTCGCAGCAGTTTCGATGCGTTTTTCACACATTCCGCAGTTCCCTTTTACCGTAAACTTACCACTTTTCCTATTCCAAGCCCTCACTTATCCTAACTTTCTTCTTCTCAAATAGTTTTTTCTTCGGGCGTGCATTCAATCGCACTTTTGCTTAGGTCAACGCTTATTTCGCGTAGGTAAACACCTTTTATGCTATGCCCGAAGAAGGAGATCGCTAAATACACCTTAAACTGATTGAGTCAGAGACGGATATGCTGTTTTCTCAATTCACTTCAATTAAGAACGTATTTAAGTGCATAGCCTACCGTGGGATGTAGTTCAACATCGACTCATCGTTGGGTCTTGCAGACCGCTCACATTCCTATTATTGGTGGCTGGCGTTTTTATATTCTATTTTCTTCTTCAATTATTTTTTCCAAACGAAAAAGTTCGGCAACAAGTTTATAAACCATTGTGCAGGGATTTTGAGTTGAATAGTTTTGTTGCCCACCATATAGTTTTTCAAGATTTACAGCGTTTCTAACAGCGATTTCCCTACTTGCATGGGTTTCCAATAACGAATACATTTCTGTGCTATTCTTCTCGTATGTGTAATTTTTCAATCCTTTTTTCTTGAAATTTTCTTCTATCAACTTTTGATACTGTCCTCTGCTTATACCTGTGTTGTAATAGTGAAAATGCAGTAGATACCAAAGCTCAAAAGCCTCATTTGTCCATGCACAATCAACGTTAGGGTAATTTGCTATGCACGTTTGAATGGCTGAATTAAAAGACTGGTCTGAAAAACTGTCTTTATCAAAGACTATCCATAATTTATCAACGGTTCTATTTGTTTGCGTTTGCCATTTATTGCGCAGTGCCATGGCACTATTGACCAAAGAAACTGTGTTATGTCCTGTTCCTACAATTTTAAAATCGCAAACGTCTAAAACACCTTTCGGTAAATCATTTTTCAGAGACTCAAAATAATTAGGTTCAGTTTTTTCACCTTCGCACACAATCAAATAAAACCTTCGTTTAGATTTTACTTCTTCCAAACGTTTAAATTCAATTCTCTCGTGCCTCTTTTTGATATGGTTTGGTATTCTTACTTTTCTTGCCATTCTGATATAATTTTGGAAATATCACCAATATATGGAACAGCACCATACCTACCCTGAATATAATCGCTTTCAAATGAGCGGTCTTTGCGAACTTTAATTCCATCTTCTTCACGATACTCAACCAATGAGTACAAATCTGATGTACCGTATTTATCTTTTTCGACAAAATAAATTTGGTCTCTCCGATACTTTCCATATGAAAACAAGTTTGTATCGTGAGTAGTGAAAATTAATTGTGCGTTTTTAGAATTATCTTTCTCTGAGTTGAAGAGTCTTGTAATAGCCAATGTCATTAACGGGTGCAAACTCGAATCAAGCTCATCAATCACTAAAACTCCACCATCTTGCAAAACGTCAAAAATCGGTCCTGATATATTAATCACTTTGTTCGTTCCTGCTGACTCTTGACTACGCATATCAAATTCAACATCTCCAACTTTTTTATTGTCCTTGTCGTATTTTTTATGCAAAGTCTTTATTTTGAAGCGAAAAGCACCTTCCAAATCTTTAACTAATAATTTAACCAAAGACTCTGGAGCATCTTCTGGAATTCTTTTGGGACTGAATTTTTCTTTGTCAATAGACAATCCCTCAAAACCTAAATCTAATTGGTCATAAAAGCTGCCAAGAGTTTTGGCTGTGTTTTCTTTTCCTAACATTTTAAATGTTACCAATTCGTAATTTTCGTGAGTTAACCCTGAAATGGTAATAAAACTGTTGAACCAATTCATTATTCTTTTAGCAATAACACCGTTAAATTGGTCTATTACAGACAAGAATAACGCATTGTCTCTTGTTTTGCTTTCTAAGTTTTCTGCTTCTTTAAAAGAAGGGGACACTTCTATCCCATCTTTTTCTCTTAGAAACAAGAATTTTTCAACATTTTTCTTTGATTCGTATAGCCACTCTCCAACAACTTCTTTGTCTGTTACCTCAAAGCCGTATCTGTATCGTGTTCCAAGTATTTCAAATAAAACTTCAAAATATGATGGACTTTTTTCCGTTTCTGTATTTAACAAGAATGGGGTTACGCCTAATGCTTTTGTTGATGACTGGTTAAAGGATAGCATTACTATTCTTTTCATTGTGCTCATAGCACGAATGAAATTTGATTTACCACTTGCATTCGCTCCATATATGACAGCACCCTTTAAAAGAATGTGTCTTTCGGAAGCAATGGTGTTTGTTTCTTTAAAGTCGCTAATGCTTGAAGCTACTAAGTTCAAGGTTTTTCTTTCCCGAAAAGAAAGAAAGTTGCCGACACTAAATTCAAGTAACATACTTGCCTTTTTTTGAGATTATTTCGCAAAGATAAGCATTTTGTTAAAAAAAAGCGAAATAATGAGATTATTTCACAAATATTTACATTTATTTAGATTTTTGTCAGCCATTTTGTTTTATTGTAGTGCTGTCGATTACGCTTGCCACCAACGGTTTCGGGCTTGGCGAAGGTGGCGATTTTCACCACAAATGTTGATGCGGAGAACCAAACTTTGATTAACCACAAATGTGTCTGCGGAGCACTGAACCGCCACTTTTGCCAAACCCGTGTTATGCGATGCTTTTCTACTTTTCAATTCTGTTTCTGTTTAGTTCAATGTCAAAACAATGCCAATGGTTTGTCTTATCGATTGCTTCAATTCCTTCGAGTAAGTCGACATAATTTATTGCGTCGTTTATTGGTGGAAAATGAATTTCACAAGTCAATTCATCATTGTTTGTAAAATTCTGTTCAAATAATTTCACATTACGACCTTTTTCGTCAACTGTCTTACCGTCTTTGGTATATTTCAGTCCTTGTTCGTTAAAGTCTGTTTGGTTATCCTCTTTAACTTCCTCGGTTTTATTACTTTCTGATGTAGGGTGTTTAAATGAAAAAACAGAAATGTCAGGAAGTTCAGTCATTAGAACTTTACCATTCAAAGCAATATTTTTTATTGATTTGCAATTGAAAATCTGATTAATATTTTGAGTGTTTCTAAGTTTCCAGGCAAATTTAGCATTTGGACTATGTATCCAAGCCCCATTTTCAATGTGTGTTCTGAAATGCAAAATAGTTTCTGTATCATTTAGTTCTACTTTATCAATTATGTAATCTTCATTCCATTTTTTATACACGACACTTCTAATCTCAAACCTTTTTTGAATATATTTTTCATCGTTAGGTTTTAAATTAAGTGATAGATTTATCAAACTCAATGAATTTTGAGTGTTCCCCTTTCTTTCCTCTTCCAAAGCAAATTGGTATATGTCTGTCGCTAAATAATTTCTTGCATCTAATACACTTGTGAAATTTTCAATATTAATATCATATTGTTTAGCAACTACAACTTTTTTAAGGTTTGCTTTTATATCTTCAAATTCTTGTCTAAACGCAGACAAAATATCTGATACACCTTTGAAAATAGTAATGTTTTCAAAATTTATGCTTTCTGCGAAATAAGTCCAATTATAAGAACCATTTATTAATACTTTGTTGTCTATAATGCAAAATTTATTGTGCATTGGATTTTCTGTATTCCCATAAATCAAAGTTCCTCCTAATTTAATAAATTGTTGAAAATTCAGTCCGCCAATTCTATTATTAATCTCATCATCTATAATTATCAATTCAACTTTTACACCATTTGAAACTTTTTCGCAGAGTATATCAAATAGTTCGTGGTTGGTAAACCAAGCAACTGCAACTTGAATACTTTCTGTCGAAAGATTAAGTTCTTCAAGTATTTCACTTCTTATGTTTTTAAAGTATGAATTTATTTGCATAGTGATTTCTTAAAGTATCGCATAACTCGTTTACACCCACACAAATTTACCACTTTTCCCTTCTCATCCACCTCTTATCCTAACTTTTTTCTACTCAAACAGTTTCTTCTTCGGTCGTTGCATTCAATCGCACTTTTGCTTAGGTCAACGCTTATTTCGCGCAGGTAAACACCTTTTATGCTATGCCCGAAAAAGGAGATCGCTAAATACACATTAAACTGATTGAGTCAGAGACCGATATGCTGTTTTCTTCAATTCACTTCAATTAAGAACGTCTTTAAGTGCATAGCCTACCGTGGGATGTAGTTCAACATCGACTCATCGCTGGGTCTTGTAGACGGCTCAGAGTCCTATTTATTGTGCCCAGTATTTTATTTTAAATCATTTTCTTTCACAAGTCTCTGAGTATTTCACAAATTCAATTGTGTTACTATAGTAGGGATGATTGTCATTATTCTCTGACATTTTTTGAAGAGTGTCGACTAGATTAATATTCGGTCTTGAATTTTTCCAATATAGCGGCCAGTTAAATGCTAAATCTATTTTTTTTGAATTATAATCTGGTTTGTAGTGATTTGAATATGGAATAAAGAATCTACTAATATCTTCATGCCCAACAAATGATGTACATAGCGACAGGCCAATTGCTTGCTGTTTATTTTCAAGTCTGGCTGTATCAACTATAGGCTCTCCCAAATAGACCTTGTTCTCAATATCAAATATAGCGTCCCCTGTCGAAACAGCGCCTCTTATTGGTAAGTCAAATTCGATACTTCTGCAAATTAGCTCAGCACATGTATTCCAGAATTCTAGTAATGGAACACGCTTTGATAAATGGCCATATGCCGGATGAGATTCTTTTTTTTTCAATTCCTCCTTGGTTTGGTTTTGAGTCATTTTCCAAGCCAGATTTGACCATATTAATATTGAATCACTAGAATTTACAGCATTAATTTCATAAAGTTCTGCAACACCCCCGTCTGCAAGCCAAAAAGGGCCAGTAATATTTAAATTTTCTGATATTAGTTTACTTCTCTCAGTTTTCTGTCGAACAAAGTCAAGAATATTTGTGTACCGATTATGACCTAAATTGAGCGATTCATCGTTTCAGTTGCCCCTATCGTAGCGCTTGTTTAAAATTTTTCTTTTTTTCGTGAGATAAAACCTATTGGAGCATAAATTCGTGGGTCAAGCTAAAAATATTTCTCAA
>JAQVXN010000108.1 GCA_028709135.1 Bacteroidaceae bacterium
TGGTTATAAAAGATGTGCGTTTCATTGTGTATAACGTTTTTAGTCCTAAAGATGAGAGTAATACAGATTTTTATAAATTTAGGTACATGCAAATATAATGTTTTTTATAAGGTCACAAAAACTATTGCGATCTTTTCTTTTTTATTCCATTGGATCTTTAATTTATAAATCTTTTGACCAACGGGGATTTTCTTCCGTATTTGAAAAAAGAGTGCTGAACGAAATAATGGTTGCCTTGAAATGCCGTCTTCGTCACTTGGAAACGAAAAACCACCTAAAAAGTTTGGTCTGTCCTTTTAGCTTGCGTACTTTTGCAGAAATACATAATCAGCATATTATTCCAAAATATAAAGTTAATGAGGCAAAATTATTTATCAGTATGCTTATTACTTTTGTTGGTTCTTTCATCTTGTATTCGCGAGGAATCAGCTAATGTAGAGGCAGCTATCGATGCATGTACCGGCAGCAATATACAACTTGGCGAAGTGAAAAGCGATCATAGTGTGATTCTATATGTACAGAAAGGCACAAATTTAGCTAAATTGAATGTTCATTTTCAGCTGGCAGAAGGAGCTACTATTCAGCCTCAACAGAAATTAGCGCAGGACAGCGTCAATACTTACGATTTTTCTCATTCGCGTGTATTTAATGTAATGGCTGAAGATGGGAAGCACGTGGCACAATATACGGTTTCTGCGATTCAAACAGAATTGCCCTCGGAATTTCATTTCGAAACGTTGGTTTCATCCCTTTCCATACCTTATGACGAATTTTATGAATTTAATCCTGCTCGCAATGAATTTATGAAATGGTGTAGCGGAAATCAAGGTTTTAAACTTACAGCAATGGCCAAGAGCCGCACTGATTATCCTACAATGCAGGACGATAAAGGCTTAAGTGGCAAATGTGTTAAGTTAGTAACCCGCGATACGGGAAGTTTCGGGAAAATGGTAAACATGTATCTTGCTGCAGGTAACTTGTTTACAGGTTCCTTTGATTTAACAAATGCATTGACAAACGCCGTTAAGGCGACAAAATTTGGATTCCCGTTTTTGCGTATTCCTTTGCGATTGAGAGGATATTATAAATATCGCGCAGGAGACATTTTTACTCAAAAAGGAAAAGAGGTTGCGGGCTTACGTGACAAGTGTGACATTTATGCGATGTTTTATCATGCAGATAGTAATGAAGATATGTTGGATGGAACGAATGCAACAACTTCTCCAAAAATTATACTTCTGGCTCGCATGAAGCCTCAAGATATTGTGGAATCTGACAATTGGACGGTGTTTGACCTCCCTTTTGAAGCTGTGAACAATACTACTATTGACAAATCTGAACTTGCTGCCGGGCACTATAAACTTGGAATAGTTTTCTCCTCGAGTGTAGATGGAGGTAATTTTAATGGAGCCGTGGGTAGTACGCTCTATATTGATGAAGTGCAGTTGGTTTGTAAAGAGTAAACAAAAATGAAAAAGCACAGATATATTTTATTTTTCGCAATATTTGCTTGGTGCATCACGGTGACAGCGCAGGAAGATGCCAATCAAGGTATACGGTGGTCGTCGTCACATGGTTTGGAATATGAAATGAAGGCTGGTCTCGGCATTGGCGGTACGTCTCCACTACCTTTGCCACGTGAAATACGCAGTATAGATAATTATTCTCCCGGTTTAAACTTTTCAATAGAAGGCAATGCCTTAAAATGGTTTGATTCTTCAAAACATTGGGGTATAAAAGTGGGACTTCGATTGGAGAATAAATCTATGAATACACGTGCCAAGGTGAAAAATTACGGTATGGAAATTTTTAATGATAATGGAGGTCAATTGAGTGGATTATGGACCGGTGGTGTAAAAACAAAAGTGCACAATTCGTATGTTTCTCTTCCAGTTTCATTTGCATACCGCCAGAACCGTCGTTGGGATTTTTCTTTAGGGGTATATTTTTCTTATCTGCTTAGTGGCGACTTTTCCGGTGACGTATATGAGGGACATTTGAGAACTCCTGACGAAACAGGCTCTCGCGTAGATTTTCAGGGCTCGAATCGAGCTACCTACGATTTTAGTAGTGATCTCCGTAGATTTCAATGGGGATGGCAGGCTGGAGCAGAATGGAAAGCCTTTCGCCATTTAAATGTATTCGGAGATCTTACCTGGGGAATGAACAATATTTTCAAAGGTGATTTTAAAACCGTAACGTTCAATTTATATCCTATTTATTTAAATTGTGGTTTTGCTTATACCTTCTAGTACTATTACTATAATAAACAAATGATGCTAATTTCGCATGAAATGTTTTTCTTCCAAAGTTCGGCTCAGTCAGTAAAGTTGTGGATTTAACAAATTGTTCCGATTCAGTGCTCAGAACGTAAAATAAACTCGTTGCTTTCAAAGAATTGATTCGATCATATTTTTCAAATTTTGACATGCTCAATCAAAGTTGGTGACGCAGTGCGTCACAAAAGAAACGCAGTGCGTCATGAAAAAAACGCGTCGCGTCACAAAAGAAACGCACCGCGTCACAAGGTTAGAGTCGCGATTGATAAGTTTTTGATTTAGAATATTGTTGATAAATGAAGCAGGAAGCCGATAATAAGAGATTTATCGGCTTCCTGAAAATAATATGAAAAATTACTTATGGTCTTGTTCCGGAGAAAGTGACTGTTACAGCCTGATTCAAGCCTGGCACAGTGATGTCCAAGTTGAGTGTTGTGGTTTTGTCAACAACGGTTCCGGTAACTTTTGTTGGGCAAGTCAGATTTGTTGTTCCGAGACTAATCGTAACAGTAGAAGTGGCGCTCAGAGAGAATGTATGATTTGCATAATCGCATTTGCATCCGTCGATAGTAATAGTGCCTAAATTAAGGGTTCCAAAGGAAAAATCTGCAATGGATAATTTGACGCTAGATTTGTCTGTGGATTTAGAGATGATAACTGAATGGTTTACAGGTTCCCCAACGAGTTGACCATTGATGGCAATAGACATGGGACCGGAATAAGTGCCAACAACGTTAGAGTCGATGGTAGGGTCATTGTTGTCATCACTGCTGCAAGATGCCATGGGCCATAAGGTGCAGCACATCAGTAAGAGAAATGCTAATTTTCTTTTCATGATTTTTTATTTTGAAATATAATTGATAATGTTCCTGAATGACAAAAGTACTCTTTTTTTTGTAAAGATGTGTTTTTTAGCTCATTTTTTATTAGGAAAGAAGAACGTCCCAGAGGGGATGAAAAGCCATTAAATGTCATCGTTTGTTGAAAATCTAAATTTCAGCGTGTTAAATAAGCATCTCATAGGACCTGTGTTATTTTTTTTGTAAATTTGCGACGAAAGATATGTTTTGTAAATGGTGTTGTTGCTTTCTTTAAGCGGTTCATGATGAGCAATTAAGAAGTAATTGAGCAAGCCGGTGACCGCGAAGCATGAAAGTTAGAAATGGTGATATATGAACTTTAAACAATTTATATTAGTAATTTGTATATATGGTCTTTGTAGTTTCGCATTGCAGGCCGATGTAATCAGTCTTGAGAAATACAAACAACTGACAAATATTCCAACAGTGTATGTGGAAACGTTTGACGGAGCAGACATTACAAGTGAAACGGAGTATAAATTATGCCGTCTGATTAGAGTCGATAAGGGTAATGTAGAATTCTTTGATTCCGTAAATATACGAGGTCGCGGAAATGCTTCATGGAACTTTCCTAAAAAACCGTACAGATTGAAATTTTCAAATAAGACAAAGTTTTTGGGAAAAGGGTTCGCGAATGCGAAAAATTGGACTCTGCTTTCAAATGACGGAGAGAAATTGATGTTTCGCAATGGTTTAACTTCTTATGTGGGAGCTTTAGTTGGACTTACGTTTAATCCTGCATGTAAATTTGTGGACATGTATTTAAATGGTGTTTATAGAGGTACTTATCAAATATCTGATCAAGTAGATGTACGGAAGTATCGCGTAGATATAGTGGAACAAGACACGGTGGTAACCAATCCGATGACAGATATTACAGGTGGTTATCTGATGGAGCAGGATGGGTATACGGAAGAGGGCGAAACTTACTTTTATACCCCGAGTGGAGCCCATATCAGAGTGCACAGTCCGAAAGTAGATGTAATTAATAAACGACAACTTGATTATATCACAAACTTTATGAATACTGTGGAGACGGCGCTTTTTTCGAGTTTGTACAGAAGTGTGGTTTATGGTTATCGAAAATATATAGATTCTACGTCTTTAGTGGGATGGTATCTGACCTCGGAAATAGGTTCAAATATGGATATTTTTCATAGTACCTATTTCTATAAAGATCGTGGCAACAATCATTTGTTTTTAGGTCCGGTATGGGATAACGATTTAGGTTTTAACGATGATAATCGTTATGGAGATGAGACAAAAACATTGATGGCTAATGTGGCATACGGGAGTAGTAAATGGTTTCAGCAAATTCGTACCGATCCATGGTTTCGAAATGCTTGTTGCAGTCATTTTAGTCATTTGTATGAAAATGGATTAGATTCTTTGATGCTGAATTATATTGATTCGTTGCTGATGGAAATAAAACCCTCTGTGGATTTAAATTATAAAATTTGGAATATTACCGAACGCACGCATCAGGATCTATACCTTTTTAATACTTATGACGAATACGTTGCTGATGTGAAAAAGTTTATAGTGGAGCACAATGCCTTCTTATACAGAACGTTTAAGAATCAGTCCCCGTCATCTTTTGTGTTGGATCCAAATTCGTATTATCAATTCTGTAATAAACGGAATGAAATATGTGTGATAGGAGTTTTGGATTCTACTGCGAACGAAACGCAGGCGTGTTTACGTTTGACTGCTAATAGGCAATTAGCTCAGCTTTGGGATATTCAACGTGACGGCTATAGTACTTATAGGATTAAAAATGCTGGTTCCGGGTTGGTGTTGAGCGATATGAACGGGAAGGCAGATACAAAAGGACAATTTCTTTTGACGACCCCAGTGGAAGGCGACTCTACTCAAATGTGGAACATCGTGCCACAAACAGCTGGCTTTTTTAATTTGCAGAATGCATATACCAAAAAAATTCTGACAGATTATGCCGGGCTGTTAGCTAGTGGAAATAAACTGTATGGAAATCCGCCAATGGCAAATGATACATCGGCAGTAAGTCGTTTGTGGAGTATGAAACCAGTCACAAAATTCTCGCGTACACAAGATGGGATTCAGCCTGTAGGGCGCAGTATTGAATATGCTTTGGCTTATGATCAAGTAGAGCAGCAGTTGCACTTTGTGGCAGCCGATTTGGCGATGTTGATATTTAAGGCTTCTGTCTATGATTTAAATGGAGTCTGTCTCGGCAGTTTCCGCGGTGATGATCGTTTTGACATGAACCGATTCCCGAAGGGTACTTATATAATTAGTTGGCAGTTTGAAGGAAAATTGCATTCTACGAAGTTGCTCAAAATAAAATAAATATGCTGAATTATGACGAAGACGAATGATCATTTTAAAGGAGTTTTACTAGTCCTGTTACTGGGAATGTGCTCCATGGTGAAAGGAAATAATGTTCTCTTCAGTAACGGCAGGTCGGATTATCAGATTGTCATTTCTGAAAAAGCATCAATTTCCGAAAAAACTGCGGCGAATGAACTGCAGCAGTATTTGGCGAAAATTAGTGGTGTTGAATTATCCATCACGAAGAATCTGAATGCTTCAGGTCCGAAAATTTTTGTGGGTTATAATCAGAAGGTTGGTGAAATGATTGGAACGCGTAAAATACCCGCGGACTATGAAGGTTTTACTTATCGTTGTGTAGGAAAGAATCTTTTGATTTATGGTGGAAGTCAGAGAGGTACGATGTATGGCGTTTTCAGGTTTCTGGAACAACAGCTGGGAGTACGTTGGTATACGCCGCAAATAACAAAAGTACCTCAGCAACGTAAGTGGACTTTTGGCGCGGATTTAAAATGCAGTGAGTCTCCTGCCATTGGTTACCGTTATTCAAATTATTATTGCACGAGTAAATCTCCAGCATGGAGTGCGCACAATGAGGAAAATATGAAATGGACTCCCACAGAAAACGAATATGGAAACATTGCAGCTTATTGGAATGCTCATACGATGGGGCAACTTGTTCCAGCTGGAGAATTTTTTAAGGATCATCCTGAATATTTTGCCTTGAGAGACGGTAAGCGCGTTGCTAACGGGCAATTGTGTTTGACAAATCCTGCAGTACTCGAACTTTGCAAACAACGTTTGTTGCAGAAAATGCGTGATTTGCCGGGTTACATGATTTATAGTTTGTCGCAAAATGATAATGAACAATATTGTGAATGTCCGAAATGTAAAGCCATTGAGGACCAGTATGGAGGTCATTCAGGTTTAATACTCTGGTTCGTTAATCAGGTTGCCGATGCGGCAAAAGCAGAATTTCCACAGAAATATGTGGGAACGTTTGCTTATGTGTATACGCGTAAGCCGCCAGTCGGTATTGTGCCCCGCAGCAATGTAGTGATTCGCTTATGCAGCATAGAATCTTGCTTTGCGCATCCTCTTACGGCA
>JAQVXN010000109.1 GCA_028709135.1 Bacteroidaceae bacterium
TAGCCACAAAAATGCCGCTCAAAAACTGTTTCCAAAACGCCTGCTTTGACATCCAATTATCAAAGACAAAAATGCGGCCATAATTACTTTCACTCACTGTCTTACAAAGTCCGGAAAAATCTAGTCCCATTTGTTTGGAAATAAGTATCACCACCAAAACCAATGCGGAAAGCATACACAGCGTTTGCAACGAATCCGTATAGATCAATGTTCGTACTCCGGCACGGCGCGTATAAAGCCATACCAAAAATAACAGCACAAAAATTGTCACGACAAAAGGTATGCCGATCCTATCAAAAACGAATTGTTGTAAAATAAGGCACACCAAAAAGAAACGGGCACACGCTCCCGTCATTTTACTCAACAGGAAAAAGATGCTTCCTATCTTGTGAGAAGAGTTTCCAAAACGTTGATCTAAATAAGTATAAATAGTTGTCAATCCGCGACGATAATACATCGGTAACAACACAAAAGCAATGATCACATAACCAAAGAAAAAACCAATGCACATTTGCAGATACGTCATTTGTGTAACACCCACATAACCTGGTACAGACACAAACGAAACGCCGGAAACAGATGTACCGATCATTCCAAAAGCTACTAGAAACCAAGGCGACTTCCTACCAGCACGGAAAAAGCTATCATTTGTTGAATCATGACTTGTCAAATGCGACACAACCACCAATATCAGGAAATAGGCCAATATTGTTATGGCCGCAATAATCTCATTCATCTTAACCTTTTTATCCTGCAAATTTACAGTTTTTCGTCCTAACAGCAATAGCCATAATCCAATAATTCAGGACCTCCAACTTTTGCAAAACCAAATTTTAAGCATCCATCACTAATTGAGCCAATTTAATAATTAGAACCTTAGAAAGACATTTTATGCCTCGCCTATATACTGCCGTAAAGAGGCCAATAGCATAGCTTTAAAAAAGTACTCTAAAGTCCATTGAATTTTCTTTTAAAAATCAAGACGTAAAGAATTACTGGAACGCCGAAAAAAGGTGTAATTACATTCAATGGAATCAGGCCCTCATCGCCAGGCAGCGTACACACAATATTACAAAGCAGTGCAATTGCACTCCCGGTAAACAATGTAAGAGGGAGCAGCTGACGATGATTGACAGAACCTAAAAGTAAACGTGCAATATGAGGTACCGCTAATCCGATAAACGAAATAGGGCCACAATAAGCTGTAGCCGTAGCTGTCAGCAAGCCCGTAGTAAGTAATAATAACGTTCTGGTCTTCAATATGCTGATACCTAAATTTGTTGCATAATTTTCACCGAGCAACATAGCATTTAGCGGTTTAATCAATACAATAGCCCCCAATAATCCCAAAATCATCACCAGAGAGAAAGGAAACAAATAGGCCAAACTCACACCATTAAAGTTCCCCATACCCCAGATAATATAAGAATGAACGCCCTCTGCTGTTGAGGTATAATTTAAAAGAGAAATTACGGAACTCGTCACATAACTAATCATAATTCCTATGATGAGCAACATTAAATTACTACGCATCATGCTGGAAAAGAATAGTAACAACAAAATAATGACAGCAGCCCCGGTAAAAGCGGCCAATAACACAAGTACAAAACCAGAAATATTAAAAGGTCCTGCAATAAGACTCCCTCCTAAAAGTAGCATCACAATAGCTACACCCAGACTTGCTCCCGCATTAATACCTAAAATAGATGGATCTGCCAGTGGATTTGTAAATACAGTTTGTAACATCAAGCCACTTACAGCCAAACCAGCCCCACACAACAATGCTGTCACTGCCTGTGGGAATCGCGACTCTCGTATAATAAACGAAGCTGTTGAAGTAGTATCATGACCTATCAGTACATTCCACACTTGTATCGGGGAGAATGACACCGTTCCATGAAAAATACTGAAAGCGAAGAATAAGACAATCAGCATAACCATGATCAAACTCATTTTAGTTCCTTTACTCATTGCAGAGACTTAAAAAAGACTAGTTTATGATTAGGGAGAAGTTCAGGATGAAATATCTTTATAGCATCTGCAAGAAAAACATCCGGATGAAAAGGTTCATTATCAAAGAACGGCACTTTTAAAGTATTGCACCCATAGATTCTGCGCTTTTTAAAAGCAGTAAAATTTGCATATTGTGCCTTTTCTTTTTGTAAAGAGGAATATGTGTAATCCTGATTCCTACCATATTTAAGCATCCAAATCTGTGCATCATGAGCTTTGTTATAAACCGTTTCAAATGAAAGACGTACGCTTCCGCTTTCGGAATAATCAGAAAAAATATACCTCGCACCTGCATCCATATACAGTTTCCCCATTGTGCTCTGTCCCCCGGGCTGATACCAAGCAGCACCCATCATACAATCACAAAATATCGTTGGCTTTACTTTTGCGTTTGCAGCTAATGCAGCCAAATGTCGATAATTCTGTTCCACCTTATTAAATAAGGAATCCGCTTCATTTTCTCGTCCAACAAGCATGCCTAAAAAACGAATCCACTCAGCACGTCCCAAAGCAGAGTTTTCCATGTAATCTGCACATTCAATAAGAGGTATACTCGTTCGTTCCAATACCCCATAGCCACTTTTTTCAAAAGGAGACACCAGCATACCGTCTGTATTACCAGACATAATAAGCTCTACATTGGGGTTAAGCGCATTCCCCATATTGCGAATACGTCCGGTTTTTACTCGTTGAATAATCTCTGGTTGTTCTATATAATCAAGATCGCAAACTCCCTTAATATTATCCATTGCATGTAATTCATTCAATGCACTACAGTGCACAGAGGTAAAGACCGTAAGTCTCTGTAAAGGAGTACGGATCACCACACCTGTTGGCAAATTATGCTCCTTTGTACCTCGCTTTACTAATACATAACGACTCAGTATTTCATTCGGGCGCCACGGATTTTTTATTTCTACAACCCGGCAATTTTGTAATTTGTAGACGCGAATAAGTTTTGCATACTTAAAATGTATAGAATCACCCTCAACCTGCACTACTCGTTTGCCTCCTCCGCATGAACAGAGAAGAAAAGTTATACAAATCAACCAAATTGTAGGATGTTTGTGCATCAAGGAAGTCATTTAATATTGAAAACAACTTGAACAGGATGGACTCCAGTTATATACTTTTTCACGAATGTGCCATCTGCTTTGTATTCGTTCACATAGCCTGCACCACTATAGTCGGCACCCCTTTGTCCTGCATTATCCGCCGTAATGAATAGATGCTTTGTAACAGGATCCACATTTATCGAAAGCGGATATTGCACTCCTTGAGTAATCAAATTGTCCGTTTTAACTCCGGTTTCCGTGTTCACAGAAAAATACATATTTGTTGTGGTATACGTACTCCAATCGGTATAATTATAAATGGCATAAAGTTTAGTACCATCTACACACATCATCGAAGCATTCGCAATATTGCTCACCGCGTCTTTTGCATCAATTTTTTGCAGTATAGAAGGATTTGTTGCACTATAATCACCTGCAGCAATTATAAACACATTGCCTTTACTGTCTGCTAATGCTTTTATCGGATTCAAACCTACAGCAATATTTTTTTCAACTGTAAATGTAGCAATTTTAATTTTAGAAACAGATTTACCGTTTGCATATCCGTGTGCATAATTAAGACCATCAGAATTTGTAACATACAGATAACCGTTAGCCACAGCCATCTCTTCGGGGTTTGAACCAACTTTAACAGAATCCTTAATCGTCATTGTATGACCATCTATACGAGTTACATAACCATTATAATTTGAAACAAAAATATATCCATCTGATGCAGCAAGAGCACGGGGCGCATTGACTTTTAACGTTTTCTGTAATTTCAAGGTGTTTTTATCTGCTATAAACATCACATTTGACTCGTACGCAATCGCAAACAAATGATTTCCATAAATCAAACCGTATTGAAGTGTATTCCCGGGTGTCATTCTATTCTGAGTTACAAACACACTGTCACTTAATGTTCCTTTTCCATAGTCCAAATATCCGATTGAACTGGATATGTGAGAATAGTAACTTCCTTGATTCATTATATATGCGCCACTCGATTCACTAGGTGTAAAAGGGGCATATTCATCATTATCATCGTCGTTACTACATGCCGAAAAGGCAAACAGACAAGCTAATATAATGCCTACTAAATAATACTTTTTCATCTTATATCAATTTATAATTTTATAGTCAAAGAAATACGGTATGATCGTCCCTGCATCGGATAGCCACTTACGATATCATATTGTTTGTCAAACATGTTCTGCAGATCACCTCTTAGTTCCCAATCTGCACCTACAAATTTAAAATTTCGCCAAATCGATCCACCAAATTCCATATAGGATTTTAGTTGCGTCCCATGAGAATGTTCGTTTGTCGAATAGCGATTTGAAGCACCGAATCCTGTAAATGCGAGATTAATCCAAGGGGTTTCATATGCTAAAGAAATATTTCCGGAATACTCTGGTGTATAAGCCAATTGTTTATTATAGGTCAAACTGCCCTCAGAACTTTTGTCCTTGACAGATTGTAAGGTATAGTTTCCGGAGAGAACCACTTGATGTCCTTTTGTTATTGAAAATCGATTCATCAAAGTAATATCTAATCCGTTTGCATCTACCTTTCCAAAATTGAGAGTACGCCAAACATGTAAAGTTATAGGAATGGACACAATCTTATCACGCACACGATTCAAATATCCGTCAGCTGTTACTTTTATTTCAGGCCACCATGACGAGATGTGCTTTTGCAATGTTACACCGACACCGAGCTGGTGTGTTGTTTCCGGGCCCAAATCAGCACTTCCCAAATGATAATAATATGATTCTGTAAATGTAGGCACGCGAAAAATATCTTTATAAAACACTCTTATATAAAGCAATTCATCAGGCAATAGCTGAAATGAAAATGCAGCAGAAGGTGAAAGCCTTACAAAGTTTTTCGAAGATTGAACTCCATCAGAATGATTTATATAAGTTGATGCCAGCACCCGCCCCGACAAACTCATTCGCCACCAATTATAATTCGCTGTCAAACTTTGCAATCTAGAATGCCGGCTCACATTTGCATTACTCGATTGATTACTATTCAAATTATTAAAAAAATAATCAGCGCCGTATGAGATCCCTCCATTCTTCATTGGTGCATAACTCAATAAGCCTGAAACATATACTTCTCGCTGCCAATAATTTTGCAACAGTGCACCACCGGAATAAATATCATTTTTGTCCATGTATTTTGATTCTGACCAATTGAATTTGCCAATACACTGAGCTGTCCATCCATTGCTAAAACCTTTTATCCATCGTGTCTGCCCCAAAAAATTCTTATCCTGTTGTTTTTCTCCATTATAAGGATTATAATAAACCACGACACCAGGCAAATGATGGTTATTATCATAGTAATACAACTTGGTATCCAGAAATTCTTTAGATCCTAAATTCCAGGAAGCATTTGCTTCTGTATGCACCTTATTCATCCTGCTATTTGTGCGATTTTCGCGCATTGATGTCAATCCGTTAACCAACGTATATGGATAGTTATTTCCAGAATAAAGATAATCACCCACAGTAGTAAATGCAAAACGACGACTTAATCGCTGCGATAATTTCAATAGAACATTATAACGATCGAAACTCCCTTGCTCTAAATGAAGAGAATAATGCGGGCAAAAATCACTACTAAACAGATTATCATTTTCGACAGTATTAACATTAACAGTGGCCGCAGCTGCAGCTCCACGGGCGGATTGCAGCAAGTCAAAATTGTCTCCAACAACCAAACTTAATTCACTAATAGCCGCCAAGGAGAATCTGCTCATATCGATTTGCCCGGTTTGTTCATCGCTCATTGTAACCCCATCATAAGACACGGCCGTATGAGCTGCTCCTAGACCACGTACAGAAACGGTTTTAATTCCTCCCGCACCTCCATAATCACGCAAGGTGATCCCCGAAAAATGATTTAGTGCATCACTAATATCCACTATTCCTTGGCGTTGCATTTGTTCTTTTCCGAGAGTTTGGATTGGAACTGCACTATGAATATCTTTATTATATGGTGTGGTTGTGACTTTAACCTCATCGAGTGTATACACCTTAACTCCTGCAGAGTCAACAGGCGCTGCAACTATTCCCTGAGATATTACGGCAAAGCATATAACAAAGCCTCCTCGGAAATATATTTTCCTAATGATGTCTGATAATGTAGACACGTTTCTTTTTTCTTGCTGTCCACCGCTTTTCCTCGAAGCAATTTATAGACACCAATGGCAGGTCTTCTGACTTGTTCCCGAAAACGCTCCTTCCCGAAATCTTTGATTCAGTGGATTTTCTTTGCGTTTACGAAAAAGGAACTCACAGCAGCGGGACTGTTCGGGACTTTCACCCGATTCCCTATTATCGTCTACTTCACCTTAAGTGATTATCAACGAACCATCTTGCTTGCAAAGATAGTTGATTTTATTTAAACCAACTTACATTTGCAAGTTTTTATCCGTTCGCATTTAAAAAATCTAATAGATTTTCTGTAGTGG
>JAQVXN010000110.1 GCA_028709135.1 Bacteroidaceae bacterium
CATGGAGTAACGTTCAGAATCAGTATCAGCGCCGTGCAGACCTGATTCCAAATCTTGTTAATACCGTGAAGGGCTATGCTACTCATGAAAAATCTACATTAGAGGGAGTGATTCAGGCGCGTGCCACGGCTACTCAAATAACGGTGGATCCTACAAATTTGACTCCTGAGAAGATGAAAGAATATCAGGCTGCTCAAGGTGAAATTAGTTCAGCTCTCGGTAAATTAATGATGATTACGGAAAATTATCCTCAATTGAAGGCAAACGAGAACTTCCTGGAACTGCAGGCGCAGTTAGAAGGTACGGAAAATCGGATTAACGAGAGCAGACGTACGTATAATGAGGCAGTGCAGGGATACAACATTAAAATTCGTCGTTTCCCATCAAATATTTTTGCCAAAATTTTCGGATTCTCGACAAAAACTAAATTTGAAGCTGCTGAAGGCACTCAGAATGCGCCTAAAGTGCAATTCTAAATGATAAATGATGGATAGTAAACAAAGGTATATGATGCGCGGTGTGAGCGCCATGAAAGAAGACGTTCACAACGCCATTAAAAATATTGATAAAGGACTTTATCCACAGGCTTTTTGTAAAATTATTCCAGATATTTTGGGGGGAGATCCGGACTATTGCAACATCATGCATGCCGATGGTGCCGGAACGAAATCTTCACTGGCTTACGTCTATTGGAAAGAAACGGGCGATTTGTCCGTATGGAAAGGTATTGCGCAAGATGCGCTGATTATGAATACGGACGATTTGCTCTGCGTGGGTGCAGTAGACAATATTTTGGTTAGTTCAACGATTGGACGAAACAAAATGCTTATTCCTGGAGAGGTCATTTCTACAATTATCAACGGCACCGACGAACTACTCGCTCAAATGCGCGAAATGGGCGTGGGCATTTATGCTACCGGCGGAGAAACTGCTGATTTAGGCGATCTTGTACGTACCATCGTGGTGGATTCTACGGTAACTTGTCGCATGAAGCGCAGCGACGTGATTAATAATGCAAATATTCGTCCCGGAGACGTGATTGTGGGGCTGTCTTCTTCTGGTCAAGCTACTTATGAAAACGCCTATAATGGTGGCATGGGGAGTAATGGACTAACAAGTGCTCGCCATGACGTTTTTGCCAAATATCTGGCGAAGAAATATCCAGAGAGTTATGACAAGCAAGTACCGGAAGAACTTGTGTATAGTGGCCATTACAATTTGACAGATGCTGTTAAAGATGCGCCTGTGAATGCCGGAAAACTCGTACTGAGTCCTACGCGTACTTATGCTCCTGTTGTTAAGAAACTACTTGATCAGATGCGCCAGCAAATACACGGCATGGTTCATTGTACCGGGGGAGCACAGACCAAGGTACTTCACTTTGTAGGGGAAAACTGCAAGGTGATTAAAGATAATATGTTTCCTGTTCCACCGCTTTTCCGTGCTATTCACGAGGAAAGTGGTACGGATTGGCAAGAAATGTACAAAGTGTTTAACATGGGTCATCGTTTGGAGGTTTATGTATCTCCGGCGGACGCTGATAAGGTTATAGAAATTTCGAAAAGCTTTCAAATTGAAGCACAAGTGGTGGGGCACATCGAAGAAGGTCCACGCAGTCTGAGTATTCGAAGTGAATTTGGAGAATTCAACTATTAGCAGAGTCTGAATCAATAAAATAAAGGCCGATACGAAGATGTTAAATTCGTTCGGCCTTTTTTAGGCTCAGTCCGTAAAGTTGGGGATTTAACAAAACGCAGTTATTAGAAATCGCCCATTTAATGCTTCCGTCGGAGTTTATGACTTATTTTAAGATAAGTAACAATCCAGCTCAGAAAAAGTATGGATTCGTTTAGTATTAAAATTTAGGTAACAACAGATTCTACGGGCCTCCACATCAATCTGCCACCACGAATTTTAAATGTTTCAATTACATGCCCTATTTTTAAAACAGCATTATATCGGTCAGGACTTTAACCATGCAGAAACTTTTTACCTCGTAGGGTCTTTGATACACTTGATACATTTCTTTATTTGGCTGAAATTCTATCAGTATATTGCGTTCTAAATGAAAGGTTACTTCTCATACTATATGACGCGGTGCGTTTCTTTTGTGACGCGACGCGTTTTTTTCATGACGCACTGCGTTTCTTTTGTGACGCACTGCGTCACCAACTTTGATTGAGCATGTAAAAATTGGGGAAAGACGATCAAATTAATTCTTTGAAAGCAACGAGTTTATTTTAGGTTCTGAGCACTGAATCGGAACAATTTATTAAATCCCCAACTTTACTGACTGAGCCCTGAATGTTTAGGTCAAATTTTTAGATTGTGTCTAATTTTAATAGAAAGTGGGTATAGTTCTTATATAAAGAAGGTGAAGAATAATATACGAGATTCTCCACCTTCTTTATAGTTACGAGTCCAACAGCATTGTTGTCGATATCCTATCGTTTAGTATTCATCTTCATTAAAAAAGAAGTCTTCTTTTGTTGGGTAGTCAGGCCATAAATCTTCAATAGAATCGTATGGTTCGCCCTCATCTTCAATTTCCTGTAGATTCTCTACCACTTCCATAGGAGCCCCCGAACGCATGGCGTAGTCAATGAGCTCATCTTTGGTTGCAGGCCAAGGGGCATCTTCAAGTTTTGATGCTAATTCAAGTGTCCAATACATTGTCTTAATGTTTAACGTTTGTCATTTGGAGTTACCCTCCAAACTTTCGGCAAAAATACAATATTTGGGGAAAGCGCCAAACCCTTATACTTTTTTTTCTTCTAAATCTTCTAAAAAGTTCAGTTTCCGGGCTAAAATAAACAGATAATCTGATAATCTGTTAACATAACATAGCAAAATGGGATCTATCGCGGATTTTTCTGCTAAAGAAATGATGCGTCTTTCTGCTCTACGACAAATTGTACGACAAATTTGTGCAATACAAGCAGAGCGAATACCTCCAGGCAAAATAAAGCTATGAAGTGGAGGAAGAATACTTTCTATATGATCTATTTCCTGTTCCATCGTTTTCAGATAGCTGGGGTCAAATTCCTGAGGAATGTCTTTTCTATCAGGATCAGAAGCGAGTATGCCGCCCACGCGAAAAAGACATTTTTGTATATTTTCTACAAAACTGATGTCGTCAGGCATTTTTAATGAGTTTATCAATAAGCCTAAAGCGCTGTTAAGTTCATCTACTGTGCCATAGGCTTCTAAACGCAGGGAAGATTTACTTACGCGTTTACCGCCAATTAATGAAGTCTGGCCTTGATCGCCCGAACGGGTGTAAATTTTTGCTTTTGGCATAATGGTTTATCTTTAAAAGTTAACAATATAATGCTGCTTCACATATTTATGATCAAAAAGAAGGATGCCGGCATAAAAGATGTCGAATGACAAAATAATACGTGGATCCTCTTTCAGAGAATTCCAGAAATTGCGCATATGATCGTTGCGATGAATATCTTTAATAATCACGAGAGATTTTGGCGAAAGGAAAGGAAAAGCCATTTTGAAGACAGTATCACAATCAGATGAGGCGTCTAGATAGAGTAGGCCAACATTTTTTACCAATGATAGTGTGTTGCGCAAATCATAGGTATCCCGAAATACGTAAAGAGCCGCTGAAGTGCAACCTTCCGATAAATAACGTCGTCCTAGATCCATACCTCGTTCTGGAGCAAAAATTGTGTCTGGATGAGCAAAATTGGCTAATCGGAAAAGTAATTTGTCCATTTTTAAAGAATTACCAGAGGCTCTGTGGAAAAGTCCATGTCGCTCTGCCCGAAGTTCACGAAAAGCATAGTATTCACCATCGCCGTTAATAATATCACAAATGAAGTGATAGGCAAACGGAGATTGAACGCCAAAACCTTTACGATATCGAAATCGTGAGAGCCAGACAAAGGGGACCGAAAAAATGTTCATGATATGTTCCACAGCACAAAAATAAGCAAAAACTGATACGTATACCTATCAATCTGCTTATTTTTTTGCTAATAAATGTTATTCAGCATGCATTTTCTATGGAAAAGTTTGGAGGTAGTGAAAAAGTGCGTAACTTTGCACTGTGTTTTTCATAGTATTAGATTTAAGGTTAACAAGGTTGGGATACAGTGGTATCCCTTTTTTTATTTCTTAACCTTAAAATAAAAGCCCGAGAAAGAGGTGTAAGAATCACCTTAAATTCTTCGTTGTTTATTTTGCACTTTCTACGATTTACGCTACCTTTGCGGGCGCAAGAAGTTGGAACGATGAGAGCAGCATTTATGGAAAAACAGCTTATCTTTTAATGCTTTTAGTTTAAGCAAATAGGCTTCTGCCATATTTAGAATCAATTAATCTCATAGATATATGAAAAATATATTTGTATTTAGCTTATCAGCCATGGCTTTGATTAGCATGACTGTGAATGCTCAGGAAAAGAAATATCCGGAGCAAGAGAAAATGACCGCGGGAATGTCAGAGTACTGGACTCCGCAGCCTAGAGTTGTGACGCCTGGTGACATCAAAACCAATACGGCGCCGTCTGACGCCATTGTACTTTTTGATGGTAAAGACCTTTCCAAATGGCAGAATTCCGATGGCAAAGCAGCTGGCTGGGACGTACACGATGGGGTAGTAACTGTAAATAAAAAGAATGGAGACATTCGTACCAAAGAGAATTTTGGTAGTTTCCAACTTCATTTGGAATGGAGTGCGCCTAAAGGTATTGAGGGAACGAGCCAGTCACGTGGAAATAGCGGCGTTTATTTACAAGGTATGTATGAAATTCAGGTATTGGATAACTATCAGAACGAAACTTACGTGGACGGTATGGTCGGTTCCATTTACAAGCAAACCCCTCCTTTAGTAAATGTGATGCGCAAACCGGGAGAATGGAATGTTTATGACATTATTTATACAGCTCCTGTATTTAAGGAGGACGGTTCTTATTTGTATCGTCCACGCGTGACTTTGATTCAGAATGGAGTTGTACTGCAAAATAATACCGAGATTCTCGGAACAACTGAGTATATTGGTTTTCCGAGAGTAGTAAAACACGGCGACGGGCCTATTTTATTACAAGCTCATGGGGATCCCAGTATTCCTATTAGCTATCGAAATATCTGGATTCGCAAATTATAAGAGGAATAGTTTTATTTATCTTATAAAGCGACGAAAAAGTATTTTTCTTTTTCGTCGCTTCTTTATTTGTCAAAATCCTTTTGAAAGTTTACTGAAAAACTTTGAATATCGTTTCTATTAGAATTTCAAGTAAGATTAAGCTTAGCGAGTCCGCCTTCACTTGTTTCCTTGTAAAGAGAAGGTAGATCATGCCCTGTTTGTTTCATTACAGCAACTACACGATCGAATGAAACACTGTGGCGCCCGTCTGTAAATGAAGCATACAAATTGGCATCAAGAGCTCTTAACGCGGCATAGGCATTTCGCTCAATGCAGGGAATTTGCACCAAACCGCAAACTGGGTCACACGTCATGCCCAAATGATGCTCCAAACCCATTTCAGCAGCATACTCTATCTGTGCAGGGCTCCCTCCAAAAAGTTGATTGGAAGCTGCTGCAGCCATGGCGCAAGCTACTCCTACTTCTCCTTGACAGCCCACTTCTGCACCCGAAATGGAAGCATTTTCTTTTACCACATTTCCAAATAATGCTGCTGTTGCCAAGGCGCGCAAAATTCGCGTATCCATGAATCCACGTATTTTCTGTACATGATAAAGTACAGCCGGAAGAACGCCACAAGAACCGCATGTAGGTGCGGTCACAATTACGTGGCCTGCTGCATTTTCTTCGCTTACGGCAAGAGCATATGCAAATGTTAATCCCTGCGATTCCAATGAAGCTTTCAAACCCATTGATTTGATATAAAAGGTGGCGGCTTTACGTTTCAGATGTAAAGAACCTGGCAAAACTTCCTCTGCGCAGAGTCCACTTTGTATACTTTCTTTCATTTGATGCCAAACCTCCGACAAATAATCCCAAATGTCATTGTCTTCGCATTCCTGAACATATTCCCAATAGTTTTTCCCGTATTTCTCACAATGTTTCATGATGTCTGAAATCGTCGTTAGCTCATAGATATTACTATGTTGCGTTTCCAGAAATTTATGATGTTCTTCTTTTAAAGAACCTCCTCCGACACTGAAAACTGTCCAATCGTCTACAGGATGGTTTTCAGCATCAAAACCTTCAAATTTCATTCCATTTGGGTGAAACGGTAGAAAAGTCTTGGGGTCCCAAACAATTTCCGTTTGTATATGATTTTTCTTGAAAATTGTTTCAAGAGCCTTGTCTGTAAGATGTCCGCGTCCGGTTGCAGCCAAACTACCATAAAGGGTGACTTTGACCCGAAGGCATTGTGGTACATGGGAACAAAAGATTTCGGCTGCTTTTCCGGGTCCCATTGTATGGCTGCTTGAGGGACCATGACCAATTTTATAGATTTCCTTAATAGATTCCATAAATAATTATTTAGGCAATGCCGGCACGTGATTTGTCGGCAAATTTCTTTAAGAGCAGATAAAT
>JAQVXN010000111.1 GCA_028709135.1 Bacteroidaceae bacterium
CATTTGAAGAAATTGTTGTAGGTTCCGGACGAAAACTTAAAGACGGGGAAGATCTGGCTGTCTTGAGCCTGGGCCCTATCGGCAATAAAGTTGAAAAAGCTATTACGGAAGCAGAACGACGCGTTGCGGAACAAGGCAAAAAGTTGAGTATTGCACATTATGACATGCGTTTTGTAAAACCTCTGGACAAGAATTTACTTGAAAAAATAGGTCATAAATTTAAGCGTATCATCACCATAGAAGATGGTGTGAGAGAAGGAGGTTTTGGTAGTGCCGTCCTGGAGTATTTTTCTGACAAAGATTTTCATGTGAATGTGACTCGCATGGGACTCCCGGATGAGTTCGTAGAACATGGACCTGTCGAGGAACTATATAAAATTGTTGGTTTAGATCAAGAGTCTATCATAAAGTGCATGTTATGAAAATAGTCATTGCAGGTGCAGGAGCCGTTGGAACTCATTTGGCAAAACTATTATCAAGAGAAAAACACGATATAATCGTCATAGATAGCAACCCTGATAAATTGGTCGATTTGTCAAATTCGTTTGATTTATTGACAAAAGCAGTTTCTCCTCTTTCTATTGAGGGCCTTCGTTCGATTAATGTAGAAAAAGCTGATTTGTTTATTGGGGTAACCCCACATGAGACAGATAATATAATAGCTTGCATGCTAGCACGCAAGATGGGAGCACGCAAAACAGTTGCCCGTGCGGATAGTTACGAATATATAGAGAAGAAAAATCAGGAACTATTCAAGAGCATAGGCATTGATTCTCTGATTTTACCGGAAATGATTGCAGCGCAGGAAATAGCGAGCAGCGTAAGTCGTAGTTGGATTCGGCAATGGTGGGAAGTAGAGAATAGTGATCTTGTTATGATGGGTATCAAAGTAAGGGAGAACAGTCATATTCTTAATGTTCCTTTGAAAAATCTCTGTGGACCGGAATCGCCTTATCATATTGTAGCTGTAAAAAGAGCCGACGAAACTATTATACCTCATGGTAATGACATCATTCGTTCCTACGATTTGGTTTTCTTCATGACGACACGCAAATATATTCCTTATATTCGCGAAATTGTAGGCAAAGAAAATTATCCCGATGTGAAAAATGTTGCTATTATGGGAGGCGGCATGACATCGCTATTCACTGCAAAACTTTTACCAGATTATATGCACGTGAAAATCATTGAAAAGGATGAACAGCGTTGTCGAGAACTTTTTGAACTGATAGAGAACAAAAATGTCATGATCATTCATGGTGACGGTCGTGATATGTCTTTGCTACAAGAAGAAAATATACCTAATGACGAGGCTTTTATCGCATTAACACCAAATTCGGAAACAAATATTTTGAGTTGTTTAGCAGCAAAACGCATGCACATTCCTAAAACGGTCGCCATGCTGGATAATTTGAGTTATGTGAGTATGGCTGAAAGTTTGGATATTGGTACACTTATTAATAAACAAAACATTGCAGCAGGATATATTTATCAAATGATGCTAAAAGCAGACGTCACCAATGTTAAAACATTAATGGTGGCAAATGCAGATGTGGCCGAATTCAATATTAAAGAAGGATCTAAGATTACCAGTAAGGCGATTAAAGATTTGAATTTGCCCAAAGGAGCGACATTGGGTGGATTTGTGAGAAATGGCGTAGGTTCACTAATTAATGGAAATACGCGTCTTCAAGCTGGTGATCATGTAGTTACTTTTTGTATTGGAAATGATCTGAGTAGATTATCAACTTTATTCTAACCCATAACGTTCATGCTGGATATCAAAATACTTTTTAGAGCCATTGGTTCTCTTTTTTTGGTAGAAACAGGAATGTTTCTGGTCTGCCTGATTATGTCTCTATGCTACCATGAAACGGATACACTCGCTTTTTTATATTCTTCTTTAATAGCTTTTGTTTTAGGGCTTACATTAAAATATGCCGGGCGAAATTCAAAAAACAGCTTAAGTAAACGCGATGCATTTCTGATTGTTACTTTAACTTGGATTATTTTTTCTTTAATGGGTACATTACCGCTCCTTCTTACGGGCACGTGTACGAATATATCGGACGCATTTCTGGAAAACATGTCTGGTTTTACAACTACAGGAGTTACCATACTTTCGAATATTGATTCTCTTCCACACGGCATTTTATTCTGGCGCAGTTTGACTCAATGGATTGGTGGCCTTGGTATTATTTTTTTTACTATTGCAATTCTTTCTAATGGAGGAGAAAGTAACATTCGCCTATTTTCGGCAGAAGCAACTGGACCAACTCATGAAAAGTTGCATCCTCGAATCAGTACCACAGCAAAGTGGATGATTTCGCTCTATTTCTTGCTTACAACAAGTTGTGCTATTTGTTTATGGATTGCAGGTATGAATGTCTTTGACAGTATTAACCATGCCATGTCCACAACAGCTACCGGAGGGTTTTCAACACATTCGGAAGGTATTATGTTCTATCATTCCTCTGCCATCGAATATGTGGAAATTGTGTTTATGTTCTTTTCTGGCATTAACTTCCCTCTAATGTACTTGATTTTGAAACGAAAGAGTATAAAAATGCTCATTAAAAATAATGAATTCAATTTTTATCTATTTACTGTTTTAGCTGTTTCAGCCATTGCTGCGATTGCTCTTATTTTATATTCTAAATATCCTATAGAAAAAGCCATACGCGCAGCATTGTTTAATGTTATTTCTGTTCAGACCACAACTGGTTTCGTCTCTGAAAACTTTTCTTTATGGTGGCGCCCATTCTGGATATTTCTTTTCTTTTCAATGCTTTCGGGCTCTTGTGCTGGTTCCACCTCTGGCGGTATTAAATGTATCAGAATGCTTACACTCGTGAAAACAGCAATCAAGCATTTTCGTCAAATGCTTCACCCAAATGCCCTTATTCTTGTACGTATAGATCATAATACTGTCACGGAAGACTCAGAACGCAGCCTGCTTGCTTTTCTTTTCTGGTATATTACTCTAATTTCAGCTGGCACATTTGCTCTCTCTGCCATGAATGTTTCTATTTTTGACTCAATCAATATTATTACATCCTGCATTTCAAATATTGGAGCTATTGATGGAAATATTTACTCACCTGTAACAAACATTTCCACCCTTCCAACCCTAAGCAAATGGGTTTGTTCTTTCATTATGCTGGCAGGACGCTTGGAAATATTCCCGATCCTTTTACCTCTTCTCCCGACTTTTTGGAAAAACAATTAATTTATTTATGAATACAAAAGCTTTATATCCTTTAAAATTTTACCCCATCCTCAAACAAGCTCCATGGGGTGGCGAACGCATTGTTCCATTTAAACATATTGTTTCGGATCTGTCACATGTTGGTGAAAGTTGGGAAATATCCAACGTTCCTGGCAATGAATCTGTTGTTAGTAATGGTGATTATGCAGAAAAAACAATAACACAACTAATAGATTTGTTTAAAGAGCGCCTGGTTGGCAACAAAATTTATCAGCAGCATGGAAATAACTTCCCACTTCTCATTAAATTCATTGATGCCAAACAAGATCTAAGTATACAGGTCCATCCTGATGATCAACTGGCTCAAAAACGCAATTCAGCAAATGGCAAAACTGAAATGTGGTATATCGTGGAAGCAGATCCTCATGCATTTTTATTAAGTGGATTTAAGAAACAAATTGATAAACAAGAATACTTGCGGCGTGCTTACGATGGATCAATTTGTGAGGTTATTCAGCAACATCCAGTTAGAAAAGGAGACTGCTTTTTTGTTCCTGCAGGACAAGTACATGCCATTTGTGCCAATATTTTTCTAATTGAAATTCAACAAACGAGTGATATTACTTATCGAATTTATGATTATAATAGGAAAGGTATTGATGGAAAACTTCGTCAGTTACACATAAAGGAAGCTGAGGATGCTATTGATTTCAGTTCTCATGACAATAAAAATATTGATTATACTTTTTTGCCAGATAGACGGAATGAGATGGTTAATTGTCCTTATTTTACCACTTCCGTTTATCAACTCACCAAACCGTTCACTCTCCCACTTCAACAACTCGATTCTTTTGTTATTCTGATTGCGTATCAAGGTTCATTTATCTTGAAAATAAATCATTCTGATGCAGTTCAGGTTAAGGCAGGAGAAAGTGTTTTAATCCCGGCAGAAGCTGATTCTGCGCTCATTTCGCCACAAGATGGGGATTGTCATTTCTTATGTGTTCATGTGGATGAGAAATAAGCTTTTAATAATCATTCTAATATTTGATATGTATAATTTAATGAACAAAGTTGTCTTTTTATTGTTCTTCTTTTCTGCCATTACATTTACGTTGAAAGCCGAAAATGTTCTTGGTAATTTTTCAAAACCCGTCGTAGGTGGCTATGTTATTGGTCGATATCAGGCAAATGATGAACGCAAAACGTCTTCCAACAACACATTTTCTGTTCGCTCTTTTCGGTTATATGCGAGCGGGTCTTGTTTTAATGATTTCTTCTACAAAGTTCAAGGTGAATTAGCTGGTACTCCCGGAGAGAAGAGTGGTCCGAGATTACTTGATGCTTATACAGAATGGCAGCATTGGAGTTTCGCAAAAATAAAATTGGGACAATTTAAACGCCCTTTTTCATTTGAAAATCCTTTTGCATTACTTGATGTTGGTCTGGGTTGTTATTCTCAATTGACCACAAAACTTGCGGGACTTACAGACCGTAACGGAGAACATACAAGTAATGGTCGCGATGCTGGATTTCAGGTTCAAGGTGATTTTTTGAAATTCTCGAATATTGATCACTATTTCATTCACTATCAAATAGGTATTTTCAATGGGCAAGGTACCAATCAGGCAGACAAAGATGATACTAAAGATCTTATTGGAGGCATTTGGATTAATCCTATTCAAAACCTTCGTATTGGCGGTTTTGGCTGGACCGGTCACTGTGTCAATGAAAATTATTCAGGTGAGATCAATACATTAAAAAAGGTCGAAAGAAACCGCTGGTCTGTCGGCCTTGATTATGAAAGTAAATGGGTCGTTCGTTCTGAATATGTCGCTTCGGAAGGCAGTTGCATGACTAATTCTACTCTTGGAAACAAATCTGATGCATGGTATGCGCTATGCGGCGTCCCTGTTGGCGAAAAAATAAAGATTTACGGACGCTGGGATTGTTATCGTCCCACAAAAGAATGGGCTGCCTTAAACACAAATTGGGATGCATCATTCAATTATATCCCAACGAAAAATTTGATTTTACAAGCTACACTTACGCATACTGATAATCGTATGAGCCTAATAAACAAGCATTATAATGCTGTTGATCTGCAAGTTTATGTAAGATTTTGAAACGAAACAGCAAAACGAAACTAATAAAACACTGTTCACTAAAGCATTTTCGTTCAAAAAATCAGACTGAATCCCCTCACAGGAATTCAGTCTTTTTGTTCCTTTGCTTTTACCACAAAATATAATAATGTATTGCTTCTATATAACAAATTTGCAAGATATTAAAAATCAATATTAAGTTAAATGCAGTTAGCAAGTTCTGTTTCCATTCGTTCAAGCTTTGCCTTTAGATACAAAACCATGTTTTCCATTTGTGCTTTACGATGGTTTATATATACAGATTCCTCATATTCCATATTACGGGCAACTATCAGATAAAATATTGTGGACAGTTTCTTTCCTGTTTCTACCATAGCTTACAAATGACTCCTTTAGCTCGCATGTGGCGGAAGTAATCGCCAAGAGGATTTTTATCAGCTTTTAGTGCATTTGCGCATTGGCGGAATATCATTCCGACAGGATTCTTTCTCTTTGCAACCTTACTTGAGAGCATAGAACCACCGGATATGTTGTTACTCGGAACAAGATTGCCCCAGCTGAAGAAATGCTTGACATCCGTAAATTTCTCAGTAAAATGAGCCCTGAGTTCTCCCATAAGGCGCAGTAAGGATGCTCTACTCATGCCTGGCACGCGCATAACGTTTACGCTCCAAAAGTTGAATGCGGCGCTCTCCACATCAAAGCCAATTCGATTCTTTTTGGCATTATATTTTTCGCTCCGCAGGAGCTCTGTTTTTGGAGCATCTATAGTGGCAGTATATTTTAATGATAATTTGGCTATTTTCTCGTCACATTTGGCTATTAGTTCCTGATATTTTTCGTAAAGTTCATTGTTCTGTTCCATTTCAAACAAATGATCTTCATCACATGTTGTCTCAAGAGATTTCTCTATGTCTTCTATACTCTTCCTACTACGAGGGTCTGCCATGGATCTGTCGAATTCCATGGTTATTTCCTTAACGACGGACCTTTCCTAGTTCAGTCACTAAAGTTGGGGATTTCAAATTGTTCCGATTCAGTGCTCAGAACGTAAAATAAACTCATTGCTTTCAAAGAATTGATTTGATCGTGTTTCCCCAATTTTTACATGCTCAATCAAAGTTGGTGACGCAGTGCGTCACAAAAGAAACGCAGTGCGTCATGAAAAAAACGCGTCGCGTCACAAAAGAAACGCACCGCGTCACATA
>JAQVXN010000112.1 GCA_028709135.1 Bacteroidaceae bacterium
CAGCACGAACTTTGTACCGATTAACAAAAAGAATAACAACATGTTTAATGATTTTGATTATGACAATTATGTCACTGAATCAACAGATGAAGGTTTCTATCGAGCTTATAATGAAATGAGCGGACAATCCGCAGAAGGAGGAAGCTCAGACGAAGCAATCAGTAATCTGGCAGAAGAAGAAAACAACTTTTTCTTTAATGAAGAATTCGGAAGTTTCGACTCTTGAAAATGTAAAGGAAGAAGCTTAATACTTAGTTTTACTATTCTGTATTTCCTTTCTTGTGATTCCTTTCAAGTCCATGGCATTCCAACAATAAGCAATGTAAGCCAGAACAAAAGGTATTAAAAGAGAAACACCTGACATTACTTTGAGCGTAAATTCACTTGAACAACTGTTTTGCAAGGTAAGAGAACTTTGTAAATCTGTAGTTGATGGATAATAGGCTGTATTATTATAACCAGCTAATAAAAGCAATCCCAAAACAGCTAAAACGGTCCCTGCCCCAGCTGCCCAAATACCACGCACAAAACTTTTCGAAATCCACGTACGTATGAGAGCAAACAGAACACCTATTACCCCAAGACCAAATATCGCAGCCACGGCAGGCATTTGAATCAGATTGTAAAAATATTTATGCGGCTCCATCTTTACTACACCCTCACTCCCAACAGCAAAGCCTGGCTTCATCATCACCCAGCCAACAAATGCCAAAAAGAAAATTAGGAACAACACTGCATCACTTCTTAATTTTAGACGACAACGACGGCGCAATTCCGCATCTTCCACATTATTTATAAAATAAAATAGCCCCAACACGCGAGCTAAAAAGAAAACGGCAAAACCCAAAATTAAATTCCATGGGTTCAAAAGAGCTTCCAACCCATGAAATGACGACGCCCATGAAGAAACTATCGGCATGGCGAGACTAGCCATATTGTCTTTAGACACTACAAATTGAGAACCATTAAAAAACGTTGCCACAGCTACTCCCAATAAAAACGGGCCCAAAAAGCCATTCAACACAAGCAGCACGCGATATCCTCGTCTTCCAAGCACATTACCCAGTTTGGATTGAAATTCATAGCTAACAGCTTGCAATACAAAGCTCAGTAAAATAAGCATCCACAACCAATATGCTCCCCCGAAACTAGTACTATAAAATAGAGGAAATGATGCAAAAAATGCTCCTCCAAACGTTACCAACGTAGTAAACGTAAATTCCCATTTTCTCCCGGTAGAATTTACAAGCATTTCACGTTCTTCTTCGCTTTTTCCAAGTGTAAACAACAAAGAATTACCTCCCTGCACAAACATTAAAAAAACGAGCAAACCTGCTAGCAGAGATATCAAGAACCACCAATAATATTGTAAAAAAGTATATGTTATCATCTTTCTTTGGATTGTATATATTTCACCTCATCAGATCTTAGTCTCTCCGCTCATTTCAGGTCCCTTTTGAATAGCCCTGCACATAATACGTATTTCGGCAATAAGTAACAGTGTAAAAACTGCTAGGAAAATAAAAAATGTAAGCTGCACCGAGCTTGTTTGCAAAGAAGAAACAGCAGCATTCACCGGAAGTAAATCTTGAATAGCCCAGGGCTGTCGGCCTACTTCAGCACAAATCCATCCCGCCTCACTACAAATATATACTAAAGGAATACACCATACACCTATATATAATATAATAGGATAATCATTCAATTTCCGCTTCATCTGCAAATAGGTCAAAACAAGAAAAAGTAACACAAACAGCATGCCTAGTCCTATCATCACACGAAAAGACCAAAAAACCAAATTCACAGGAGGCACAAGTTCCGCGCGCTGCTGAATACGGCCGTAACCAAAATATGGCATATCGTTTTGCAAATTCTTTTCTGCTACAGCAGCCAGAGCCATGTTGCCTTGTTTATTGGCCTGTCGAAAAGCGGCAAAAGAAGTCATTGCACGACGCCCACGAAACATTTTCTGTTCTGCCGAAAGAGCCGTACTGCCATCTGCCAGTTTATAACCGCCATTTAGCAAGTCGTTAATGCCCGGTACAAAGGCTGTATGTTTATGCGTAGCCAAGAATGTAAGCATGTTAGGAATTTTTAGAGGGCCAACAATCGTAAAAGGCGCGTGTTCGCTACCATCATAAAGTCCCTCAAAAGAAGCTAATTTCATTGGTTGTTCTTTAGCAACATTTATTCCGGAAGAATCTCCACTAACCATTACAAAGAAACACGCTGCAAGGCCAAAAGCTGTGCCTACCGCCATACTGGCTTTTGCAAACTTCACTTCACGCCGACGCAAGAGAAACCAGCAACTGACACCAACTACAAAAACCGAACCCGTTATCCAACCACTGGAAACTGTATGAAAAAATTTTACAACAGCCGTAGGAGAAAAAGCTACCGCAGCAAATGACACCATTTCGTTTCGCACCGTTTCGGGATTAAACTCCATCCCAACAGGATGTTGCATCCATGCATTTGCTACCAAAATCCACCATGCAGAAATTGTTGCGCCAATTACCGTAAGCCAGGTAGAAGCCAAATGAAAATTGCGGCTCACTTTCTCCCAGCCAAAAAACATAATCGCAATAAACGTAGCTTCCATAAAGAAAGCCACAATACCTTCAATAGCTAGTGGCGCACCAAAAATATCACCTACTATCCAAGAATAATTACTCCAATTTGTTCCAAATTCAAATTCTAGAATGAGTCCCGTTGCTACTCCAATGGCAAAATTAATACCAAACAGCTTCATCCAAAATTTCACTACACGACGCCAAAATTCATCTCCTTTCAGCACGTAGATAGTTTCCATTATTCCGATAATCACACCCAAGCCCAATGTCAATGGCACAAAAAGCCAATGATAAATTGCCGTCAGCGCAAATTGAGCCCGAGACCAATCAATCAGCGAAGCATCTATTGATAATAACATTGTTTATTTAGTTTTAAAGTTAACCTTTTCTTTATCTAAGGAGCACTCAGCACAGCTGTCGCCACCCGTGTTTGTTTTTGTTGCGGTGAAAGTCCGCTCATAACCGGTTTGAAAAAAAAGATCCGCAACACAATAAAAATCACGAACAATTTAATCAAAATGATCTTCCACAGGATACGTCCCGTGGTCATACGCCGAAAGCCATCACGATAAAAACTCAAGACGCTGCGCAACATGTGTCCAACTCCGGTCATTTCCTTGCAAATTAAATCAATTTATTAGATATAACAAAACAAAAAGAGCAAAACTATCTTTCACAACCATTTTTTAGCTTTAGGTAGAGTCAACGAGCAAGTGCAAAATTAGGAGAAATGTTTAAAGAATTAACGTTTAGAAAAAGAAAAGTTCAATTTAACTCTGGGTTCGTTGTTTACCTAGTTTTCTTTTTGTGAGAATAAAAGCCGTAAAAATAAACTCGTTGCTTTCAAACAATTGAGCCGATCGTATTTTCAAAATTTCTACATGCTCAATCAAAGTTGATGACGCAGTGCGTCACAAAAGAAACGCAGTGCGTCATGAAAAAAACGCGTCGCGTCACCAAAGAAACACACCGCGTCACATAGAATCAGAAGGAACCTTTCATTTAGAACACTTATATCCTGATAGAATTTCAGCCAAATAAAGAAAAGTATCAAGTGTATTAAAGACACTACAAGTTTGGTATGAACCACAAAACTTAAAGTATTAATAATTAAATTGTTGATAGAATTTATTTTTATATTGAACGAGCCTCATTTTAAATTTGAGTTTGATTGACTGATTCCTAGCAATAGAGCCATCCCTTTTCTTGAAAATTTTTTTTGAAGTGAAAACGAAAATTTGCGAGGATTAGAATTTAGAGAGGATGCTACATAAAATAACCCATATTAGTAGGTAAAATACCTTTTCAGATTTTAGTTGACAGCAATAATTTTAAATCTTGCATTTTAGCTTTCCTCAACTACTCAATAGCATGCAATTAAAGAATATTTATTTACTCTTGTCAGCATTCGTATCTTCATAAAGTACTCCAATAGACGCATCTAATTAAATATTGACAAAACAAGTTTTACAATTCTTTCTTAGCCATTTAAAACACTAAACCATTTGCAGTGTTATGATCTTGAATAGAAGCTCCCAAACCTTTCAATAAAAGATATATATCTTTATGTATATACAAATAGTTTGATTAATAGCTGTCAATTAATTGTAAATATAAAGACGATTTACCCGTAAAAAAGAAAATTGCATTATCTTTGTCGCACTTCATACAAATCCTTTCATTTACATGACCGCATTAAATTAGGTTATTTATTTGACACTTACTATATAATAAAGTCTTTATGAAAAATATTTGCACAAAATATTTGCACAAAATATTCTGTCTTTGCGTTGTTCTATTTCTCTCCCAGATATGTACAGCAACTGTTTATAAGCAGCTTACAAACCTGCCTACAATCTATATCGAAACTTATGACGGACAATCCATTAACAGTGAGACAGACTACAAACTTTGTAAAATTATTTATGTCACCCCGGACCGTGGCACATTAATGTTTGATTCTGTAAATATTCGAGGACGCGGCAATACTACTTGGACACTTGACAAAAAGCCTTACCGCATAAAATTTCACCACAAGGCCAAATTGTTGGGAAGCGGTTACTCCAACGCAAAAGATTGGGTCTTGCTAGCTAATGCGGGCGACAAACTTTTATTACGGAATGGATTAACTTCTTATATCGGACAATTAATGAGTATGCCGTTTGTTCCATCCTGCCAATTTACAGACCTTTACTTGAACGGCAATTACAGAGGAACCTACCAAATTACCGACCAAGTCGAAATCCACAAAAAGCGCATTGAAATAACCGAGCAGGACACAACTGTAACGAATCCTTCTACAGACATTACGGGTGGATATTTTTTGGAACCTGAAGGGCTTACTGCCAGCGACGGCTTTTACTTTGACACTGACAACGGTTGTCATATTCGTATTCACAGCCCAAGCCCCGATGTAATCAATTCCAAACAAATCAGTTACATCAAAAACTTTATTAACAAGTTTGAGTCTGTTTTATACAGTTCTCAATTTTCCAACAAATATTTAGGTTATCAGCAGTATGTAGACACTGCATCACTCGTCTCCTGGTACCTTGCAAACGAAATAAGTGCCAATCCCGACGGTTTTTGGTGCTCATATATTTATAAGGAGAAGGATAACAATCACATTTTTTTCGGCCCCCTTTGGGATTTCGATATTTGTTATAACAATTGTTCCCGTCAAGGTGACGTGACCAACAAATTAGCCATCAACTTTGGTTATGGAAGCAATATGACAATTAAAGGATGGTTTACCCGTATATGGGACGACCCATGGTTCAAAACAGCCGTATCTAGTCACTTCAACGAGCTTCGCGCTCACGGGCTCGACTCCCTGATGTGCCATTATGTTGACTCCGTGTCAGACTTGATTGAAGCCTCTCGCATACAAAATTATAAAATTTGGAGTATCAATACCAAAACCTACGATGAACAGTACATTTTCAATACTTATGATGAATATGTTGCCAACATCAAATCCTTCATCAAAAACCACAACAGCTACCTCTCATCTGAATTTATACAGCGCGTTGGTTTGCTGCCAACTAAAACATTTACGGCTTCGGCTTCTTCCTACTATAAACTCTTCAGTAAAGCATTTCCCAATAGAGTTATAGCTCCTGATGACACCATAACAGGAAGTTCCTCGTCTATCGGATTGCATTCCAATAGGGATGGCTCACACGCACAACTTTGGGATATTTACCTTCAAAACGGGCACTACGTGATTGTAAATGTCAAGTCAGGACTCGCTTTAAGCGACAGGGGCAGTAGCAGCAGCAATATGCAACTCAAGGCAGACACCTTGGATTATACTCAGGACAACCAGAAGTGGATACTTGTGCCGCAATCAGTAGGCGGATACTACAATTTAAAAAATGTTGCTACCGGTAATGTTGCCAACAATTATGACGGCATGGCCGACGAAGGCAACCCCATCTACGTTAGCACCAGCGGCGATTTAAATTCCACCAGCGCCAATCGCATGTGGAAAACCACCACATACGACAAACCTGAAATTTCCGCCATCAACAATGCTCAGACTGAAGCTGACTATGCTTTGGCATACAGCCCCAGCGCACAAACACTTCGATTTGTAAGTTCCGACCTATCGCAACTCTTGTTCCAAGTCAGAATATACAGTTTGGAAGGCAAGTGCGTAGCAACGTTCCGCAGCAATGAGACCTTTGACACTCAAAATTTGTTTGACGGCACTTACATTGTCAGCTGGATTTTTGGAGGCCAACAACACTCCGCAAAATTTTTGAAGAATTAATTGAATAGGAAACTAAAACAACATTTATATATATTAACCCCTAAAAACAACAAGCTAATGAAAAGACTATCTGTTTTTATGACGCTGTCTATCTTTCTCAGCGTAGTATGGAATTCAGCCGGTGCTCAGACTTACGCTCCGAATGAGGCAGATCCCCTCATCACGGTGACTA
>JAQVXN010000113.1 GCA_028709135.1 Bacteroidaceae bacterium
TATAAAAGTATTGCAAATACTCATATAAAATAAAGTAATACAGATATTTTGACTTGATAAATACAGAAAAACTCATTATAATTTAGATGCTGTTTATTTTATTATTATATTTGCAAATATAATTATTGCAATATGGCAACTAAAATAAACAATTTAATAAAGCTATCCTTTCGGGCTGGAGTGATGAGCACCTCATGGCTGGAGAGTCAGGGAATTAGTCGGACTGAACAGGGAAAATATGTAAAGTCTGGTTGGCTTACACGCATGGCCACCGGAATATACAGATTTAGTAACGATACGCCTACGCTTTATGGTGCATTGGCCTCCTATGAAAAGCAACTGAAAGCACATTATCGCATCGGTGCTTCTACTGCGCTAGAACTTCATGGTTATTCTCATTATGTTACTGTCGGTAAACCTTTAGCATACGTGTTCACACCATTTGATCACAGACTCCCCAAATGGATGCCCTCCTATGAATGGGAACGAACGCTCAGAGAATTTTCCACTAAGGTATTTGATGGCAGCATAGGTGTGACACAGATAGAACATGAAGGTTTGATATTACAGGTTTCCACCCCTGAACTTGCCATCATGGAATGTCTTTTGCTCACTCCGGAATACTATAATTTGATGGACGTGTATTATCTCATGGAGATGCTTACAACTTTGCGGTCCAGCTTGGTAACAAGACTGCTTGAGCAATGCTCATCCTTTAAGGTGAAGCGGTTGTTCCTGTATATGGCGGAGAAATCAAAACATGCATGGTTTAAACGTTTGGATTTATCAAACGTAACTGTAGGCAGTGGTCCCAGAAGCCTTGCTAAAGGTGGCGTGAAAGATGCAAAATATAATCTTATCATACCTAAAGAATTAGCTGATTATGAAATGACAAACCAAGCATGAGCAGGAAGAAAGCTTGTTTTCATTATGTCATATAAGGAGGCATAAGATGAAAATCAATAATGTCTATAAAGATAAAGTGCGCCTGCTACTTAGGATTCTTCCCATTGTAATGGACGAAGAATGCTTTGCCATACATGGTGGTACGGCTATTAATCTATTTGTGAATGACTTGCTGCGTCTTTCAGTTGATATCGATCTTACCTATATACCCCTAGAAGAAAGGCCTTTGAGTATAAATCATATTAATGAAGCCTTAGTTAGGATTAGTTCCAAGATAGAGGAATATCTGAAGGGAGTGAGAGTGATTCCACGACCGGATATATGCAAGTTGACTTGTGAATATCACGGATGTCAGGTAAAAATAGAGGTCAACCAAACTAAACGTGGCATAGTTGGAGGCGAACCGGTAACGATGACTTTGTGTGCGAAAGCTCAAGAGATATTTGAAATGGAGGTCGAAGCAAAAATCGTCCCTCTTACACAACTTTATGGAGGCAAGATTACTGCAGCTTTGTCTCGTCAGCATCCACGAGATATGTTTGACATCAATCATATGAACATTTCTTTTGACAAAGCCAAATATGGATTCATCTTCTGCCTTTTAGGTAGTGACAGGCCTATATACGAATCATTTGCACCAAGCTTTATTGACCAAAAAGAAGCTATGGAAAAACAGTTCGCTGGCATGTCAAATTTGGATTTCACGTATGACGACTATAAAGAAACGAGACATAAATTGATAGAGAATGTCAGAAACATTATGACCGAAGAGGACAAACATTTTCTTATTTCCTTTGAACAAGGCAATCCGAAATGGGAGAAATCAGCTTATGGAGAATTCGCTAATTATCCTTCTGTAAAATGGAAGCTTCTGAATTTGAGTAAACTCAAAAAGAGCAATCCGAAGAAGCTGGAGAGAGAAGCTGGGCTGTTGGAGGATATTTTAATGGGTAAATAGGAAATACAGTTCACTGTCATTCTGTATTTTAATATTGCATTTTTTGATTTATACCACAACCATAATTTTTATGCCTTGAGATTTAAATATGGTCAGGATGAATATTAATAGTCAAAAAGGGTATTATTAATTAGAGAATCATAGGGTGACGTACAAGGCTGTACTATACTTTATAACGACAATGACCATTCTTAAAATAAGATTCTTTATCCACAAATGATTTACTTACAGTTACACAGCTATTTAGAGGTAAAGTTAAAGACCTTCACTTTCAAGTTGTTGTCACAAACTCTTATCTTTATGTTCGCATATGACCCCAACATCAAAATAGGAGCTACCGCAATTGAAAGATATTTCATAAGATGCTTGCGTTCGGGATAAGAAAAGGGGTAAAAAAGCTATTCAAAAAATTGGTTATCATAAGACATTTGTGTGACTTTATAGTTGGAAATCAAAAAAGTTGAAACAAATATAGCGATGATAACCGAAGCCAAAATTACAGAAATTTGCTGTGTTATAAATGAGTTTCATAAGAATCTTGATAACGAAATGTCGAAACATGCCTTGGTTTCTTCTTCGGGAAAGCAAAGAAGAAACCGTCAGAGTGTTCTGTCGGAAAATGAAATCATGACGATTCTTGTTTTGTTTCATCTAAGTCACTGTAAAGAGCTGAAATATTTCTAACTCCATGAAATCTGAATTCATTTGCGATACGATTTTTCCCATGTGGTTACCTATAACAGGTTTGTCGAATTAGAGAACCGTGTATTTTAATTTATGTTTTTTCTAAAGCTATTCTTTTTAAAGGTTCGCGCAGGGGCCCTACAGGGTTTTTAAATGAACCTTACTTATCCCCAAAAAGTTCTACGACTTACATCAAAATTTCTTTGTTACGCTTCAAAATATATTTGTTACAGTTTTTACAAATGCGAACTTCCGAGAAACTGTCACGAATATATATTCTCATCAGGTATTTTTCGAAAATTCCCCCTAGAATTTTTAAAAATACGTGGCACGTGGCACTTTTCGCTATAACTTACTTTGTTTGAACACCTTACAACAGTGCCACGTCAGTGCCACCAGTGCCACGTAAATTCTTAAATAGTGTAAATAGAATGGGCATTTTTAGTTTAAAACACTGTGGATGTGTATTTTAATTTTCTCACAGCAGTGTGCGCTTTTTCCTCCATTTTTGGCCTTTTTGAGCCAAAAAGCAAATCGGTAATGAATTGAACGGAAAAAACAGGGCATTTTAAGCCTGTTTTTACTGTTTTGGAAAATTTGGAATGCACTTTTCGGCATTTTTTCGTGCAAAAAATGTAAATTCTGATAAATAATTTTGAAACTATAAGATAGCAGATACGTGTAAAAGGCAAGAAAAAAGTTTAAAGACATACGTGTTTAGACAAAGAAAAAATCAATTTAAATCGAAACCAATTATTATTTTTGCAAGCTATTTCGATATCTATAGTTTACACACGGTGACAACTTCAACTCTTCGCAAAAAAGTAGTCAGATGTTCATCTTCGTTTTGGCGAATAACAAATTTACGGTCAGGATTACAAGTTTGTTATTTAAGAAAAAATTTTAGAGTGCACAATAGAACCTCATACCTTTGAGAACCTTAAAATTAGTTTCGGATTACCGCACTATCTTAAATCCGTTTTGATACAAGTAGTCAACAGCAGTTATGACCTTCACTTTAAGGAAATCACAGAGTAGGGGCAATTTCTTAAATAATTTTCCATCATTCTGATTTCTTGTTTCCTCGGTCATCACACTATAGTCAGCAAAAAGATCCACTTGGCCATAATTCTTTAACCAACTATATACCATAATTTTAGCGTCCCCTGATTTCATAAATTCTGATTTCTGCTGAATGTATTCTTCTTCAGTCAAACCATTTTTCAAAAGGCGAACACAGAAATTATTATCTACCGTGTTGTCGAATTTTCTTGGCGCCGGCGGCAACAAATCAGTTGTCTTAACAACATTTTTTTTATCGTCGAGAAATGGCATCCTTTCCAATACAACCCCTTTGCATGTTCGTCGAGCTTCGTCAAGTATAATGTCTAGCAACAGCAATTCACCCTTGGCAAACGACCGTTTAATAAATGCGACCATACTATTATCATCGTTCAATGGCAGATAATTCCTGGCCATCATCACCAACGAGCATGTATCAACAACTATTGCCATAGAACCTTTTCAAATTTATTGGATTTAATGCTCAATCTTAAACAAAAGGTATCTTCATTGACAACACCTTTAAAATAGGCATGTTGCATTGTTCTCAAAAACAAAGGAGATATAATAGGTTTGGGAGATATACCATATTTCTTCTCAACGTTTTTCTTTTTCTCCTGCTCTTGGCCAATTTTATATGCCTCCGTTAATTCGTTTCTTATCTTATTGTAATTGGCATACGATATTTTCTTATCCAAATATAATCGTGTGAATAGGGCCAGACGGCTGATATGCATTTTACTACTAAGACTGGTAATATAGTCAAAGTAATAGTCATTGACGGAATCTACTTTATCTATGTGGACAAGCATATTCGCATCTTCTCCCATAATAAATTGATATGCAAAATCATTACACCATTTTTCAACGGCGTTATATTCGGTTCTCTGGTCGATGCTCATCATATCTACAGATTCCACCTCCTCTTTGCCCAGGAAACAATGTCCAAGTTCATGAGCCAACGTGAATATTTCACGTTTATAATGTTTGTGATGCTTCAACACAATCATGTTGGATTCTAAATAAAAGCCGTCGATATTCGTCTTCTCTTTTTTATTCCACGTCTCAATATACTCAAACACAAAGATTCCATGATCTGCACATTTGCCAATAAAATCTACCAAGAATTTTCTTGCATCCTTGATGTTACCGGGATAAAAGACCGCTCTTGCCTTTATGGCTATCTCCTTTGGATTGTCGTTAATGGTACAATTCCAAATATCTGATTTTATTTGCAACCTTGACAACTTGTTATAGGCATCTAACGCTTGCTTCAGATTTTCAAAACGGTGTACAATCCGAATGGACTCTCGATTTAACTCTGCCCCGAATTTAGACTTTCTAAAAAAAATACTATTACTTGCATTTTGGCTCAAAAGAGAGAAGTCTTGGTAGAAACTGAGTCCCTCGCCGAAAATCTTGTCTATTCTCTTCAATAGACTCAAATCTATCATGTCACCATTAATCTGATCCATCTCAAGCGACCTCTTTCTGCTTTCATTCAATAGAGACAACAAGTCATTCTCCGACATTTTGTATAATGCCAGCAAATAATCGATGCGCTCTTTATTTATCTCTATTTTCATGTCTGTTCCTACGGATGCGAAAATACCTATTTTTTTTGATCTACCAATCATCTTGTTGTATTTTATGTTACTACCAATTTACTTGCAAACTCAACAGGAAATTGCAAAATGAAGAGAAATGTTTAAAGAATTTGTGCTTGGTCAAAGAAAGAAGCACATTTTTACCCTCAAGATCGTGAATATCACGGGCGGCAATATCCGTTGATATCTTGCATAGCTTGACATAGATCATGCACTTTCTCATAGCCTTGATTAGAAAGGGTCGTTTCTGTGTCTGAGTGATGATTTTATCTTGAGAAGTCAGTATTTGGCACATCATCTGTAAAATTTACTTTAAACAGATTCCTTTATATTCAGCGTTGAGCAAAAAAGTTATTAGAAAGTTCTAATCTCATGTGAAAGCATTCTAATTGGTTTTATTTTCCATGTATTTTAAAGAGCTCTACTTTTGCACCCAAAATTTATTTATCTTTGAAAATATGAATAAGCAAATGCTTCTATTTGCTGTTGGCATTACGCTAATGGCTACAAGCTGCAAATCAACAAAGGATAACAAAGTTAGGACGATTTACACAGTTACGACTCCTGAAGTAATTAGCACTTATATCTCGAAAGACTATGTGGGCAGTATTCAGTCACAAAAAAATATAGAAATCAGAGCTCTTCAAGGCGGTATATTGCAGGAAATTTATGTTGATGAAGGGCAGTCTGTAAGAAGCGGGCAGCCCTTGTTTCGTATAGCTGCAATCGGTGTTCAAGAGGATGTGGATAAATCGGCAGCTGAAGTAGAACAGGCTCGTATCGATTTACAGAACACTTCTACACTGGCTGCAAATAATATTGTATCTAAGAATGCACGGAAGATGGCACGCGCCAAGTTGAATGGAGTAATGGCCGACTTGCGGTTGGCTCGTATCCACAAGCAATTATCGCTAATACGTGCACCTTTTTCCGGAATTATCGGCAGGATACCCCATAAGAAAGGAAGCTTGATTCAGGATGGTGATTTGCTCTCCAGCCTTTCTGACAATAGCAGTATGTACGTTTACTTTAATGCTTCCGAGCCTGAATACTTGGATTATCAGCAACATGCCACAGAACGGAATAAATTGCCTCTGACACTGATTCTGGCAAATGGAACCCGCTTTAGTGCGCAGGGGCATTTCCAAAATGTTGGAGCAGAGTTTGATCATAGTACTGGAAATATAGAGTTTCGTGCCAAATTTTTCAATGCAAATCATATTTTGCGAAATGGTGAGACTGGTACTGTTAGAGTGAATATTCC